>LOES01000240.1 GCA_001515955.1 Clostridia bacterium BRH_c25
TTCTAGGGTATGCGAGGCACAAATCAAGGAAGTGCATTATTAACACTATGAATGACAAGAAAATATGTTGTGTTAATAAGCACTAGCGTAAGCCTTCCAGCAGCTCCACGAACTTTGATGCCGCAAGAGGCAGCGGTATATTGGAATGTATAAGGAATCCCAGGTTTCTATCGGGGATTTCTTCTTTTATGTCCAACACAAATATTTCTCCCTTTGACAGCTCCTGATTGACGCATTCATCCGGTACAAAGGCAATTCCAAGCCCGATTTTGGCCATTTCCATCAATATATCCACACTTCCGAGTTCAATTTCAGGTTTTATGGATACCCCATGCTTTGCCATCAGGTTGTCAAAAAATTCTCTGGTTGTAGTTTTAGCCTCCAATACAAGGAGAGGATAGTTTTCCAGTTCCTTTAAGGATACCTTTCTGCCCTTCAGCGTCTTGAAATTATCATTGGCTATAAATACATCCCTTATGCTTTTGGTGTTCGTTACGGAAATATTGCTGTAATTGCATTTTTCGGGAATATTGATCACGCTTAGATCAACGCTTCCTTTCCTTAGAAGCTCAATGCACTTGGGGGAGGTTCTATTGGTAAGATGAATCTTTATATTGGGATAAATGTGGTTGAAGCGTTTTATAAACGGCATAAGATAGTATTTGCAGATAGTATCGCTGGCTCCTATCCTGATTTCGCCCTGACCCAGGGAGTTCATTTCCTCAAGCGTCCTTTCACCGGACTTTATGAAATTAAAGGCCTGTTCAATATGCCCAAATAAAATAGCCCCTTCTCTGGTAAGCTTGACTCGTTTTGTATTTCTGAAAAAAAGCTGACATTTGAGCTTTTCCTCCAGAAGCTTAATAGACTGGCTTACCGCTGATTGTGTGATAAAAAGCTCTTCTGATGCCGCGGAAAAACTCAGAGATTTTGCTACATAATAAAATACCTTGTAGAGTTCGAAGCTAATATCCATATATAAGCTCTCCTTATCAACAATATTAATAATATTAATTATTTTAAATAATTTTACTATGATAAAATCTAATTGTAAAGTAGCCAGATAGAATAAGTATGGAGTATTAAAGAGATATTAGTACAAATGAGGTGAAATTTGATGAGCGATGTAAAAAGGGTATATGTCGAGAAAAAAATCGACTATGCCGTTTCTGCAAAGGATCTGTTCAACGATATCAGGGAAAACCTTGGGATAGATAAGCTTACAAATCTTAGAATAATCAATAGATATGACATTTCCGGAATCACAGACAGGGAATACAAATCAGCAAAAAATACTATCTTCTCAGAGCCTACAGTCGATAATTCCTTTGATGAAAATATTAAAATCGATAAGAGTGACAGATTATTTGCAATGGAGTACCTTCCGGGACAATATGACCAGAGAGCGGATTCTGCGGCTCAGTGTCTGCAGATATTGACACAGAAGGAAAGGCCGGAGGTAAAGACTGCAAAATTAATAATTCTTTCAGGGGAAATTTCTGATAATGAATTTGAAAAAATCAAAAATTATTGCATCAATCCTTTGGAAATAAGGGAAGCTTCTCTTGAGAAGCCTGAAACCTTGGAATTTCCGAAGGTTGCTCCCGGCAATGTATTAGAGGTCGAAGCCTTCATACAAATGGGAGATGAGGAATTGGCAAAGCTTATGGAGAAAATGGGTTTTGCAATGAACTTTGAAGACCTGAAGTTTTGCCATAAATATTTCAAAGGTACGGAAAAAAGGAATCCTACCATCACAGAGTTAAGAGTAATAGACACGTACTGGTCGGATCACTGCCGCCATACTACCTTCCATACAACGATAGAAAGCATTGAAATAGAGAAGGGTAAGTATACGAAAGCAATTGAAGCAGCCCTGAAAAGATATTTTCGAGCAAGGGCGTATGTCTACGAAGAGTCAATAAGGGATATAAGCCTCATGGACATGGCAGTAATTGGGATGAAAGAGTTGAAGAAGAAAGGGCTGCTTAATGACCTGGAGGTTTCTGATGAGATCAATGCCTGCAGTATTACTGTAAATGCAGAGATAGACGGAAAGCAGGAGGAATGGCTTGTGATGTTCAAGAATGAAACACACAACCATCCTACTGAGATAGAGCCTTTCGGCGGAGCGGCAACCTGTCTCGGGGGAGCAATAAGAGACCCTCTTTCGGGAAGATCTTATGTATATGGTGCAATGAGAGTGACAGGAAGTGCAGACCCGAGGACATGTGTAGAAGCTACATTGCCCGGGAAGCTTCCCCAGAGGAAGATCACAACAGGGGCAGCGGCTGGATACAGCTCTTACGGTAACCAGATAGGCCTTGCAACCGGGCAGGTAGCGGAAATATATGATGAGGATTTCGTTGCAAAAAGAATGGAAATCGGCGCTGTCATAGGTGCGGCTCCCAAAAGCAGTGTTGTAAGAAAAACACCTGTAGAGGGTGATGTAATAATACTCTTGGGAGGAAGGACCGGAAG
The DNA here is from genome assembly GCA_001515955.1 of Clostridia bacterium BRH_c25. Next base: position 2,482 of record LOES01000240.1, read on the forward strand.
AGACGGCTGCGGCGGAGCTACAGGCTCATCAAAGGAGCATACCGAGGAATCTATACAAAGCTGCGGTGCGGAAGTCCAAAAAGGCAATCCACCCACTGAAAGAAAAATTCAGAGGCTGTTCAGGAATCCCCAGGTAAGCAAGCTGATAAAAAAGTGCAATGATTTTGGTGCCGGTGGTATTTCGGTAGCAATCGGGGAGCTGGCTGACGGACTTTTCATAGACCTTGACATAGTTCCCAAGAAGTACGAAGGACTTGACGGCACTGAGCTTGCCATATCGGAATCCCAGGAGAGGATGGCTGTTCTGGCAGCGGCAGAGGATGCTGAGAAGCTGATAAGTCATGCTGAAGCTGAGAACCTTGAAGCAGTAGTAGCTGCAAAGGTTACCGGGGATAACAGACTCAGGATGCAGTGGCGTGGGCAGACAATAGTTGACATAAGCCGTGACTTTCTGAATACCAATGGTGTAAAGCAGAGAACGCAGGTCCTGGTGAAATCTCCAAGCCCTGAGAGCTTCTTTGAGAAGCAGCAGGCATGGGGGAAACATAAGGAAGACCTTAAGGGGAAATGGCTTGAGAACTTGAAGGACCTCAACGTATGCAGCCAGAAGGGACTTGTGGAGAGATTCGACAGTACTATAGGCATTGGAACTATACTGATGCCCTTTGGAGGCAAATATCAGGAAACCCCGTCACAAGGCCTGGCAATGAAGCTGCCTGTGCTGACCGGCGAAACAAAAACTGCAACCTTGATGACTTACGGTTATAATCCGAAGCTGGCAAAATGGAGTCCCTTTCATGGTGCAGTATATGCAGTGGTAGAAGCAGTCGCAAAGATTGCAGCCCTCGGAGGAGATTACAGCAAGACCAGACTTACTCTTCAGGAATATTTTGAGAAGCTTGGAAAGGACCCGGAGAAGTGGGGCAAACCTGCCGGTGCGCTTCTTGGTGCCTTCTATGCTCAGATGCTGCTGGGGATTCCTGCTATAGGAGGAAAAGACAGTATGTCGGGCACCTTCAAGGATATAAATGTGCCTCCGACTCTGGTTGCTTTTGCAGTCGATGTGGCGGAGGCTGACAATATAGTATCACAGGAGTTCAAAAAGGCAGGAAGTACTGTTGTGATTCTCAGAGCCGACAGGGATTCTGAAGAATTGCCCGACTTTGAAAAACTCCATAAAATCAATGCTAAAGTTCATGAGCTGATTAAGAAGGGCCTGGTGTTATCTTCAGGAGCTATAGGCTTCGGGGGTGTGGCGGCAGCTGTCAGCAAAATGTGTTTTGGCAACGGGTTGGGCTTCACATTTGAAGATGGCTTTGAAGGAAAAGGTCTCTTCACTCCGGATTATGGCTCAATTATTCTGGAGCTTGAGTCGGACCATGATTTGGATAAACTATTTACCGATATAGCTTATGAGAAGGCAGGCACAACAAAAAGCTCCCGGTCCATAGCAATTGGCGGAGTAGAGATAGAGCTTGAAGCTGCGCTGCAGGCATGGAAAGCTCCTCTTGAAAGGATATTCCCTACAGGGACGGAGGAGTCGAAAGACAAGCCGCAGAATATATATTATAACAGCACAAATATTACAGGTTCTTCTATGAAAATAGCGAAACCGAGAATATTCATACCGGTATTCCCGGGCACCAATTGCGAATACGATACCGCAAGAGCTTTTGAAAAAGCAGGAGGCATTCCGGAACAGCTTGTATTCAGGAATATAACACCTTCAGATATTGAAGCCTCTATAAAAGGAATGGTAAAAGCCATCGGCAGCACACAGATAATTGCACTGCCCGGAGGCTTCAGCAGCGGAGATGAGCCGGAGGGCTCGGGGAAATTCATAGCAACAGTATTCAGAAACCCTCAAGTGAAGGAAGCTGTAATGAAGCTCCTGAAGGATAGAGACGGACTGATACTGGGAATCTGCAACGGCTTTCAGGCACTGATAAAGCTTGGACTCCTGCCATACGGGGAAATCAGGGATATAGATGAAAGCTCACCGACTCTCACCTATAATAAAATAGGACATCATATATCCTGCATGGTGAGGACAAAGGTAGTATCCACACTGTCTCCATGGTACAGCAAGTCAAAGGTGGGAGATATTCACACCATAGCCGTATCTCACGGTGAGGGAAGATTTGCTTCAAGCAAGGCTGCAGCAGCGGAGCTTATAAAAAATGGGCAGGTTGCCACACAATATGTGGATCTTGAGGGTAATCCAACTTATGAAACCGTATTTAATCCAAACGGCTCTATAGAGGCTATAGAGGGAATAACAAGTCCTGACGGAAGAATACTGGGAAAGATGGGCCATTCGGAGAGGACTGGAGAAAACATAGGTAAAAACGTACCTGGAGATAAGGACCAGATGATATTTGCAGCAGGGGTGGAATACTTCAGCTGATAAAATAATAAAAAAGGAGAGATGAATGTGTCAATTGAAAAACCAAAGGTTGCAGTAATAATGGGCAGTGACTCGGATTTGCCTGTAGTAAGGAAGACAATAGAGGTTCTAAAGGCTTTTGAAGTTGATTTTGAAGTTAACGTAATGTCCGCTCACAGGACACCGGACAGGGCGGCTGAATATGCAAAAAATGCAGAAGGCAGTGGTTTTGAAGTTATAATTGCCGCAGCAGGCAAGGCAGCGCATCTTCCCGGAGTACTTGCAGCGTTCACAACACTTCCGGTTATAGGGATACCGATAAAATCATCAACCTTGGACGGTCTGGATTCTCTTCTGTCTATTGTACAGATGCCCTCAGGAATTCCTGTGGCCACAGTTGCAGTGGACGGTGCAGAAAATGCCGGTCTTCTGGCAGTTCAGATTTTGTCTGTAAAATATAACTTTTTAAGAGAGAAGCTTAAAGCCCATAAGGAAAAAATGAAGCAGGATGTAATAAAGAAGGATGAAAAAATTAAAGGGGAGGTTTTCTGATGAAGAAGCTGGATATGCTATACGAGGGTAAGGCAAAGAAGGTCTATAAGACAGATGACGAAAAGCTTTATATAGTTGAGTACAAGGATGATGCTACGGCATTCAACGGACTCAAAAAAGGAACAATAGTAAATAAAGGGGTTATGAATAACGAAATATCCGCAAAGCTTTTCAATTTACTTGAAGAGAAGGGTGTGAAAACTCACCAGGTTGAGAAGCTTAATGACAGGGAAGTAATGGTGAAAAGCGTGAAAATCATTCCTCTGGAAGTGCTGGTCAGAAATTATGCTGCCGGTTCCCTTTCGAAGAGATTGGGCCTTGAGGAAGGCTTGAAGCTGAATTCTACAGTGCTGGAATTCTGCTACAAGGATGATGCTCTTGGAGACCCCATGATAAACGACTATCACATAAAGGCCATGGGCATTGCATCAGAAGAGGAAGTAGCTGAGATAACCAGAATGGCATTCAAGGTTAATGAGATATTGACTGAATACATGCTTACAAGAGATATAATACTTGTGGATTTCAAGCTTGAATTCGGAAAAACACCTGACGGAAAGATTATATTGGCAGACGAAATATCACCGGATACTTGCAGATTATGGGATGCCACAACCCACGAAAAGCTGGACAAAGACCGCTTCAGAAGAGACCTGGGCAAGGTGGAAGAAGGCTATATGGAAGTAGTAAGGAGATTAAGTTAGGAGATAAACCATGTATAACGATATATTTGTGAAAGAGGATAAGCTTAAGGAAGAGTGCGGAATTATTGGCATATACGACAAAGGGAATATGGAAATAGAAAGTCTCACTTATTACGGACTTATAGCCTTGCAGCACAGGGGCCAGGAAAGTGCCGGCATAGCTGTGAACAGGGATGGGATGATAACCTGCTATAAGGAAATGGGTCTGGTATCTGAGGTTTTTGACGACAAAATATTGAACCTCTTAAAGGGTGATATAAGCATAGGCCATGTAAGGTATTCCACTACGGGGGACAGCTTTGCAGCAAATGCACAGCCTCTTTTGGTCAAATACAAGAAGGGGAACATAGCAGTAGCCCATAACGGGAATCTGGTGAATGCAGGCTCTGTAAGAGATCAGCTTGAGGACCAGGGTATGATTTTTGCAACCACCACAGACAGTGAGGTTATTGCGAGCCTGATAGCAAGAAATTATAAGAGCAGCATTGAGGATGCCATAATGGATACTATGGATATAATACAAGGCTCCTACGCATTGGTGATAATGACCAACGACAAGCTTATCGGAGTAAGGGATAAGCATGGCTTGAGACCACTGGTTATAGGCAGAAGAGGGGAGGGCTATGTACTGGCTTCCGAAACCTGTGCTCTTGATACTATAGGAGCAACCTTTGTAAGGGATGTTAAGCCGGGAGAAATAGTTGTCATTGAAGAGAACGGAATAAGGAGCATGCAGTGCAGAACGATTGAGAAGCAGGCAGCCTGCATATTTGAGTATATTTACTTTGCAAGGCCTGACAGTATAATGGACGGCCTCAGCGTATACCAGGCCAGAGAAAGAGCGGGCAAAATTCTGGCAAAGGAGCAGCCTGCCGACGCGGATGTAGTTATCTGTGTGCCTGATTCAGGAACTCCTGCTGCAATAGGCTATGCACAGCAGTCAGGAATCCCATATGCAGTCGGTTTGATAAAGAACAGATATATCGGGAGAACCTTTATACAACCCGCCCAGGTTACCAGAGAAATTGGAGTAGCTTTGAAGCTGAACCCTTTGAGGGCAAATATAGAGGGAAAACGTGTAGTAATGGTGGATGACAGTATAGTTAGGGGCACTACCAGCAAGAAGATCGTAAATGCTCTGAAGGAAGCGGGGGCAAAGGAAGTGCATGTAAGGGTAAGCTCACCGGTAATCACTCATTCCTGCTACTTCGGCATAGATACACCTGACAGTAACGAGCTTGTAGGTGCTTCAAGCATTGTAGAAGCGATAAAGAACAAAATTGCTGCCGACAGCTTGGGTTATCTGAGCTATGAAGGACTGCTCCAATCGGTGGGAAGCAGCGGAGAAGGCTTCTGTACAGCATGCTTCTGTGGTAAATATCCTATGGATATTCCCAATGAGTGCAGTAATCAGGTTTGTGAAAAAAGATAAAAAAGGCTTCCATTGAAGCATTTTAACAACCAAGGAAGCCTTTTTTGAAACTCGCTTACGGGGCATGATAAATTAAGGTGGAATTGATGCCCCTGCTCGTTATAAGAAATATTGAAATAGAGGTGTGAAATCCTATGGATGAGAAATTGACATACAGATCGGCAGGAGTGGATGTTGAGGCAGGTTATGAAGCCGTCAGACTCATAAAGCAGCATACCAGGCGCACCATGATACCGGGAGTACTTGGAGAGCTTGGCAGCTTTGGCGGCTTCTTCGAGATAGCCAAGGACAACTATAAAAACCCTATTCTGGTTTCAGGAACCGACGGAGTAGGGACCAAGCTTCAGATTGCTTTTATGACTGGGAAGCATGATACCATAGGTATTGACTGTGTGGCGATGTGTGTCAACGATGTGGTCTGCCACGGAGCAAAGCCTCTATTTTTCCTGGACTATATAGGGACAGGAAAGCTTGAACCAAAGGCAGCGGCCGACATAGTAAAAGGCATATGTGATGGCTGTGTTGAAGCAGGCTGTGCTTTAATCGGCGGAGAAACTGCAGAAATGCCGGGTTTCTATAAGGACGGGGAATACGATCTTGCCGGTTTTGCGGTAGGAATCGTGGATAAGGACAAAGTGATAAACGGCTCAGGGGTGAGCGAAGGGGATGTATTGATAGGCATTGCTTCCAGCGGTATTCACAGCAACGGATATTCTCTGGTGAGAAAGCTTTTCTTTGATATAAATAAATTCGATATCAGCACTAAATTTGATGAGCTGGATTGTACACTTGGAGAAGAGCTTCTGAAGCCCACCAGGATATATGTAAAGACAGTCCGGGCTCTTTTGGAAAAGCATCAGATAAACGGGATAGCCCATATTACCGGCGGCGGTTTCATAGAGAATATCCCAAGGACCATACCTTCCGGACTAAAGGCTGTAATAAGCCCCGGAAGCTGGGAGATACCTCCGGTATTCAAGCTGATGCAAAGGCTGGGCAACATAGAGGAAATGGAAATGTACAATACCTTCAATATGGGGATAGGGATGGTTCTGGCAGTAAGAAAAGAAGCTGCGGAAGAAATTCTTTGCACTCTTAAGGAGCTGGGTGATAAGGCTTATATTATAGGCAGTGTCGCCAGGGGTGAAGGGGGTATAGAATTTTGCGGAAGGTAAAAATGGCTGTCCTTGTTTCAGGAGGCGGGACCAATCTGCAAACACTTATAGATTCTGTTCAAACCGGTGAAATAAATGGCGAAATAGCAATTGTGATATCTGACCGTGAAAATGCATATGCCTTGGAAAGAGCTAAAAAGCATGAAATTAAGGCAGTTTATATTGATAGGAAGCACTGCGCTGAAAGGCTCATGCAGGAGCTTCAGGAAATGGATGTGGAGCTGATTGTTCTTGCAGGTTTTCTTACGATACTTGACAGTGAGCTTGTAAGAGCCTATGAAGGACGGATAATGAACATACATCCCTCATTGATACCAGCCTTTTGCGGCAAGGGTTTCCATGGGGAAAAGGTACATAAAGCAGCTGTGGAGTATGGAGTAAAAGTATCGGGAGCTACTGTTCACTTTGTGGATGAAGGCACCGACAGCGGTCCGATAATAATGCAGGAGACAGTAAGGGTATATGCTGAGGATACTGCAGAAGCATTGGCTGCCAGGGTGCTTGAGGTGGAGCACCGGCTGCTGCCCGCTGCGGTGGGGCTGTACTGCGAGGGAAGACTCCGTATAGAGGGTCGGAAGGTTATAATAGCAAAGGAAGGTGTGTGATGCTGATATGATAAAGAGAGCGATTATAAGCGTATCGGACAAGACCGGAATAGTTGATTTTGCCAGGGAGCTTGCAAAGCTGGGGGTTGAGATAATTTCAACGGGGGGCACTGCAAAAGCTCTAGAGGAAGCGGGAATAAAGGTAATAGGAATATCTGAAATAACAGGCTATCCCGAGTGCCTGGACGGAAGGGTGAAGACACTGCATCCCAACATCCACGGGGGCCTTCTTGCTGTAAGGGATAACCCTGAACACATGAACAAGCTTAATGAGCTTGGAATTGATACTATAGACATGGTTGTTGTAAATCTCTATCCTTTCAGGAAAACTATAGAAAAAGAAGGGGTGGAGCTTTCAGAGGCTATTGAGAATATTGATATCGGCGGCCCTTCAATGCTCAGGGCAGCAGCCAAGAACTACAAATATGTGACTGTGGTTGTGGATCCCGCCGACTATCAGAGGGTGCTTATGGAAATCAAGGATAAAGAAGGTACAACTGAAGCAACAAGGTTTGAGCTTGCTGCAAAGGTTTTTTCACATACCGCAAGCTATGATACCCTTATAGGCAGCTATCTGTGGGAGAAGGCCGGACTGCCCAAGTACCCGGAGACGGTTACCATGACCTTTGAAAAGGTACAGGACTTAAGATATGGAGAAAACCCACACCAGGCTGCGGCATATTACAGGGAAATGAAAGCTTCAGGGGGGAGCATCACTGCGGCTGTACAGCTTCACGGCAAAGAGCTCTCCTTTAACAATATAAATGATGCAAATGCGGCTTTGGAGACCTTGAAGGAATTTGAAGAGCCTGCAGCAGTGGCGCTAAAGCATGCCAACCCCTGCGGAGTAGGAGTCGGAAGCAGCATATATGAGGCATATATCAAAGCCTATGAGGGGGATCCCATATCCATATTCGGCGGAATAATAGCCTTGAACAGGGAAGTGGATGAAAAAACAGCCTCAGAGATTGGAAAGATATTTGTGGAAATAGTGATAGCACCTGCTTATTCGGAAGAAGCCCTGAATATTCTTATGAGCAAGAAGAACATAAGAATAATGAAGCTTGAGGATATATGCCGGAAGTCTGTTACTGATATGGATATCAAGAAGGTTGGAGGCGGGCTGCTTATGCAGGATGCAGACTGGCAGGATTTTGACATGGCGGATATTAAAAATGTGACCGATAAGAAGCCTACAGACAAGGAAATGAAGGACATGCTTTTTGCTTGGAAGGTTGTCAAGCATGTAAAGTCCAATGCAATAGTTGTGGCCAAGGACGGGATGACCCTGGGGATCGGACCCGGCCAGACAAACAGAATATGGTCGGCAGATATGAGCCTTGAACGTTCAGGAGAAAAGGCAAAGGGGGCTGTAATAGCTTCTGATGCATTCTTCCCCTTTGGAGATGTGGTCACAGTGGCTGCAAAAGCAGGAATAACAGCAATTATTCAGCCGGGAGGCTCAATGAGGGACCAGGAGTCCATAGACGAATGCAATAATACCGGAATTGCGATGATATTTACTGGAATGAGACACTTTAAGCATTAAAAAGAGGTGATAAGGTGAAAGTACTGGTAATTGGAAGCGGTGGAAGAGAACATGCTATTGTATGGAAGATTGCAGAGAGCAAACTGGTTGACAAAGTGTACTGTGCCCCGGGAAACGGTGGAATTAGTGAGCTTGCTGAGTGTGTTGACATAAAGGCAGATGACCTGGATGGACTTCTGGACTTTGCCAGGGACAGCAAAATAGACCTTACGGTAGTGGGTCCGGAGGTGCCTTTGAGTCTTGGCATAGCTGACAATTTTGAAAGAAATGGGCTCAGAATATTCGGACCCGGATTAAAGGGTGCGATGCTTGAGGGCAGCAAGGCATTTTCAAAGGATTTTATGATTAGGAACAAGATTCCTACTGCAGCGTATAAAATATACTATGACCCTGAAAGGGCGAAGCAGGAGATAGATGATTTCGGTTATCCCGTAGTAATCAAGGCCGATGGTCTTGCAGCAGGAAAAGGCGTAATAATAGCCCAGAACAGAGAGGAAGCCTTTACTGCCATCGATGATATGCTTACTGCCAGGAAATTTGGGGAAGCAGGCTGCAGGATTGTTGTTGAGGAGTATATCAGCGGCAGGGAAGCTTCTATACTTGCTTTTGTTGACGGCAAAACCGCAGTGCCCATGGTGAGTGCACAGGATTACAAAAGGGCATTGGACAATGACGGTGGACTCAATACCGGTGGTATGGGTGCAGTATCGCCGGCATTTTATTATGATGAAAAGACTGCTGCTGTTGTAGAGAAGGATATCATTCAGCGTACGGTAGATGCATTGAGAGCAGAGGGCATTTACTATAAAGGTGTATTATACTTTGGGATCATGATTACCGGGGAAGGTCCAAAGGTATTGGAATACAATGCCAGATTCGGTGATCCGGAAACAGAGGTTGTGCTTCTCAGACTCAAAACCGATTTGGTTGAAATAATGAACTCAATAATAGATGAAAGACTTGGGAATCAAGAAATTGAGTGGAAAGAAGAACAGGCTGTTTGCGTAGTTATGACTTCGGGAGGATATCCGGAGCATTACGAAAATGGCTTTGAAATAAAAGGCCTTGACAAAGCTGCTGAAAATAGTGGTGTTACAGTATTTCACGCAGGAACAAAAAAAGCTTCTGATAAAACAATCACAGCAGGAGGCCGTGTGCTTGTAGTAAGTGCATTGGATAAAAGCTTTGAGCTTGCCAGAGAAAAGGCATACAAAGCGGTCCAGGATATAGCTTTTGAAAAAGCCCATTATAGAAGCGATATAGGTAAATTTTGATATTGCCCTCTCGAAATCCCGTTGACGAATAGCTGTCGGCGGGATTTTTTATTTTTTCTGTCATTCTGAACGCAGTGAAGAATCTTAAAGAGTGATAAATCAAGCGCCAATCAGTGATATAAATCACATTCAAGACAACTTGATTCTATTATAATAAAATCATAAGCTGAAAGAAAAAAATAATAAGAAAGTAAAACATTGTAATGTTTTTCACTAAGAAATTCCATGAACTTTTGTTCTATCCCGTTGCTCCTGCAAAGGGACCCACAAAAGGGAATTTCTAAGCGTAAAACACTACGTGGGAGGTAAATAAAATGGCAATAAGAAAAATAGTAAATATTGATGAAGACAAATGCAACGGCTGCGGACTTTGCGTGCCGAACTGCGCTGAAGGCGCTATAAAGATAATAGACGGAAAAGCAAAGCTTTTGGCAGAAAACCTTTGTGACGGCCTCGGAGCATGTCTGGGAGAATGTCCTCAAGGAGCGATTACCATAACTGAAAGAGAAGCGGATGAATTTGATGAAGCTGCTGTGCATGAGCATCTTAACAAGAAGGAAGAACAAGCATGTCATGGACATCATGGACAACACCAGCATGGTGGCGGATGCCCGGGAAGCAGAGCTATGGAGATAAACAGGCAAAACAATGCGCCAAAAGCGGCAGCGGTATCTTCAGGGGATATAGAAGTGAAAATCAAGCCTCAGCTGACCCAGTGGCCTGTACAGTTGATGCTGGTGCCTGAAAGAGCGGCATACTTTGAAAATGCAGATCTTCTGATAACTGCAGACTGTGTACCCTTTGCATACCCGAATTACCATCTTGACCTGTTAAAAGGCAAAAAGGTTGTAGTAGGCTGTCCCAAGCTAGATGATATAAACTACTATGTGGAAAAGCTTACAGGTATAATAAATAACAACAATATAAACAGTGTGACAGTAGCATTCATGGAGGTTCCTTGCTGCAACGGCATTGTGATGGCTGCCGAAAGGGCAGTTCAAATGTCCGGTAAGAGCATTCCATTGGATAAAATCAGAATAAGCATAAACGGAGAAGCTGACAAAGTCAGCTAACTCCGATATGTGGGGGCGACCATTGGTCGCCCTTATATTATTTTGGATCGGCTCTATTGTATACCTTGATCATATGATGGTTCAAATACGAATCTACCAGGCCTTCGGCCTGGTCATCCTCATTATCCGGATTGAAATTGTCAGGGAAATAATATGCATTATATTCCCTCTCTATTATAGGATATTTCTTCCCATTGTACGTATCGTCTATGACCTTCATGTTTCCACCTCGTCCGGGCTTTGCTTTTTCACATCTTTATTCTTTAAAGCTGCATTTTCTACTCCTTTATAGCCCACATGTGCATCATGGTCAATTTTAGCCATGACCATTTCATAGTCTGTAATAGGTTCTTCTGCAGCAGGAGTCAGCACATTTATTTTTTCATCAATTTTTGGCGACATTAAATTTCACCTCATCAGTTTTATTTTGTATCAAATCTATTTTTTGTGCTTTTCAGATTTGTATTCAGCTTTATTTCATCGAAACTGTAATTTGACGAGTTTTCAAATAATTGAAACGGTGGTGTAAGCTGAGGATATTACACAAGAAGCATTCATTAAGATACTTGGGGGGATTAAAGGATTTTAACGAAGATCCTGAAGATGCTTCCTCAGGCTCTGGCAACTTAAAACCAGAAGCTGAAGCTATGAAGAAAGCTCAGCAAAGGATAAATAAATATAGAAGAGGAATTTTATATTGACATTATAAAGAAAAAGGATTATCATAAAAGTTAAGTGGTACGGACCACACTACCACGATAAGTTAAAATGCTAACTGCATTGGAGGTGCAGATATATGAATACCATAGATAAAAATAGCAGAATACCTGTGTATGTACAGTTGATGAATATTATTATTGAGCAAATAAAAACAGGTGCTCTTGGCGAAGATGATAAAATACCTGCAGAAAGAGAATTGTGTGATAAATATAGTATTAGCCGTACAACAGTGAGGCAGGCTATCCAGGAGCTTGAAAAAGAAAGATACATTTATATTCAGCGCGGCAAAGGCACTTTTGTTTCTCCAAAGCAGTATAAGCAGGAGTTATTCGGCTTTTACAGCTTTACGGAAGAAATGAAAAAGCTGGGGAAGGTTCCTTCTTCCAAGGTGATTGACTTTGAAATAAGCTACTGTGATGAGAACACCGCAGAGAAGATGGGAAAAGCTGTGGGGGACAAAATCATAAGATTTACCAGACTCAGGTTTGCAGATGATGAGCCTATGATGGTGGTTACAAGCTGCGTCCCATATAAGAGATTTCCAGGTTTCAGTAAAGAAGAGCTGGAAAGAGGCTCGTTGTACGAAAATTTTACAAATAACTATAATGTAGTCTTTACCCGAGCAAAAGAATCACTGCAATCGGTAGCAACCCGAAAAGCTGAAGCTAAAATGCTGAAGACAAAGGTTGGCTCTCCAAGCATGTGGATTGAGCGCACGACTTATGAGAGTGAGCAGATAATTGAATATTCAATAGGCATAGCAAGAGGAGACAAATTCAAATACGACATCATGCTGAACAAGTAGTTTTTTTGTTATCAGTGGTAGTGATGTCATAACGTAATGATGTAGGGCTCAATTGCTGTTGCGATTATGACTAAAATATAATAATACTTTATTGTGAAGCAATAATAGTGATATATGACTAAGAGGGGAGGGTGGAAATTGATAGTTGAGCTTTTAAACAGTGGCAGCATAAGGGCAAAGGTTCAGGCAGAAAACTGGGAAGAAGCTGGAAGAATCGCCGGGCAGCTTTTGGTGGATTCCGGCGGAGTAAGTTTGGAATATATAGAAGCTATATTGAAATCTGTAAAAGAATATGGACCTTACATCGTTATTGCTCCCAGAGTCGCATTGTTCCATGCGAGACCTCAGGATGGTGTAAAAAAGATTTGCATGAGTCTTATAACTCTTAAAGATGGGGTGAATTTCAATGCAGGTGAAAAGGACCCTGTAAAGCTGGTTTTCGCCTTTGGTGCGGTAGATAACAAAACACACCTTACGGCACTAAGTGAGCTTATGATTATTCTAAAGGATAACGAATTACTGCAAAAGCTTGAAAGCTCTGATGACGAGCTTCAAATAGTTGAATTGTTAAAAAATAAATTGGAGAACAAGGGGGACTTATAGTGTTATATCGAGAGTATTTAAAAAAAATTCGCAGCATATTTGATAAGGTTGAGGAAACTCAGACCGGAAGTATTGAAGAATCGGCAAGGATAATAGCAGATTCAATAAAAAATGGCGGAATTCTACATGTTTTCGGTTGTGGCCATTCTCAGATGTATGCTATGGAGGTTTTTTACAGAGCGGGTGGTCTGGTTCCGGTAAATGCCATACTGACTCCGGCACTTTCTCTGGAGCCTAAAGCTCCATTGAGTACTCAGGGAGAAAGGCAGGAAGGCTTGGCAAAAACTATCCTTGATAATGAAGTTATAGGTGAAAATGATGTAATGTTTATCGCTTCAACCTCAGCAAGAAATGCGGTGCCTATAGAAATGGCTATTGAAGCAAAAAACAGAGGTATGAAGGTAATAGTTCTTATGTCCTCTGAATTTGCCAACAATGTGACATCAAGACACAAAAGCGGCAAGAAGGCTCATGATTTTGCAGATGTCGTTCTGGACAATTGCGGAGTATTGGGAGATGCAGTAATGGAGCTTGAAGGCTTGGAAGCAAAGTTTGGACCGACTTCTTCCGTTATAGGCTTTGCAATACTTCAATCGGTTATAGTACAGACTATAGATAATCTGATTAAGGAAAACAAGGAAGTGCCGATATGGGTCAGTGCAAACCTGGATAAGGGAGACAATATCAACAAGGTTTTTATTGAAGGATACAGAAACAGAGTCAGCTGCTTGTAGAATACATGGGTGAAAGCTCTATGGAAGAGAGGTGAAAAATTTGACTATCATAACAGTATGCGGCATGGGTTTTGGAACGAGCCTGATGCTTAAGATGACAATAGATGACATATTGGCAGAAAACAAGATAAAAGCAGAGGTATCTGCATGGGATCTGGGGTCAGTCAAGGGCAGACATGCGGATTTATTTGTTGCTTCTGAAGACATGAAATCCAATCTTACGGATATAGGAGCTAATATCATATTCATAAAGAATCTCACAGACACTGAAGAAGTGAGGGGGAAAATACTTAAGGCAGTAAAGCAGCTTCAGTAAATAAAAATTATTAAGGGGGAAAGACAATGCTTAAAATTTTTGAAAGTATTATTACAACTCCGGCTATCACTCTTGGAATAGTTGCATTATTGGGTCTTATTCTTCAGAAAAAAGGTGCATCCGATGTGGTCAAGGGTACCTTGAAAACAATCTTGGGTATTCTAATACTTTCCGGTGGCGCAGGCATAATTGTCACAAACCTGTCACCCTTTGCAGAAATGTTTACAAAGGCATTTAACCTGACAGGAGTCGTTCCTTTCGATGAAGCAGTTATAGGAGCATTGATTGAAAAAGTAGCTGTTATTGCTAGAACAACATCTTTGATAATGGCATTTGGTTTTGCAATCAATTTATTATTAGCACGTATAACTCCTTTCAAGTATATTTTCCTGACAGGCCATATGATGTGGATATTGGCAGGTTCGCTTGCATGGGCTTTCTATGATCTTCAAGTGACAGAAATGAATACTGTAATTTATGGCTCTATATTGCAGGGTATAACAATGGTCCTGCTGCCAGCACTAGCACAGCCAATTATGCGAAAAATTACCGGAAATGACACAATAGCATATGGGCACTTGACCACAACCGGTGTCGTAGCCGGTGCGTATGTAGGAAAGCTTTTCGGCAACCCGGAACAAAGCAGCGAAGACATGAAGCTGCCTGCAGGCCTTGACTTCTTTAAGGATACAGCAGTTTCAGTTTCTCTGGTTATGGTACTGATATATGTTATTACAGCGGTGTTTGCAGGCAAGGAGTATGTTGAAACACTATCAAACGGACAAAATTACATCGCCTTCAGTGTTTTAAATGGTCTTGGTTTTGCGGCAGGAGTGCTTGTACTGCTTCAGGGGGTCAGAATGTTCCTTGGTGAAATAGTTCCTGCTTTCAGAGGCATAGCATTGAAGCTTGTACCGGGAGCCAAACCTGCTCTTGATTGCCCTGTTGTGTTCGGATATGCTCCTACAGCACTTATGCTTGGTTTTATCTTCTCAGTTATAGGTATGGTTGTAGGGATGATAGCATCTACTATGTTTGGAACGATAGTTCCACTTCCATCAATAATCGGGGGTTTTTTCACAGGTGGTACTGCCGGGATATTTGGCAATGCGGTAGGTGGAAGAAGAGGCTCAATGGTTTCAGGTTTTGTTTATGGGCTGGTTCTTACTATACCTGTGGCACTTTTCTATCCTTTATTCGGATTGCAGAGCTACGGTATAGAAGGTATTGCACTGCTTTGTCCTGATGCATTGCTTGTACTCAGTCTGGTAAAACTGTTCTTCAGCCTGAATATACCAGCTGTAGGCTTAGGCGCTCTTATTCTTATACTGATAATCTTAAGCATCAAATTCAGAGCACCAAAAGAAGTGGTCAATCAGTAAACTTTATCCGGGTATAAGCTGTGTGTTGAGCTTGGCTTATACCCGAACTTCAATAAGGATGTATTAATATGAATAAAATTGATTATAGTCAATATGTAGTAGTATCTGATTTTGACGGGACTATCTCTCTTCAGGATTCAAATGAACAGCTTTTTAAGGTTCTTGGCAATGCCGAAAATATCAGAATTGAAGAATTATACAATAAAGGCAGGATAGGGACAAGAGAGGGGTTCATAAGGCATTTTGAGACTTTGAAATTAGAGGAGCGCACATATAATGAATTTATCCTTGAAAACATTAAAATGGATAGAAGTTTCAGAGCCTTTTACAATAAGGTGATAGGAAATGGAATGTCTTTAATAGTAGTAAGTGGAGGTTTTATCAACGGGATTTCCATCCTTCTGAAAAAAGAAGGCATGAAAGGAATACCGGTATGTGCCAACAGACTTGTAATATTTAATGGAAGACTGAAAGCAGAATTCGCAAATGAAAACTATGATTGCAGCAGCAGCTTTGGTGCATGTGGCAACTGCAAGCTGCTGTACTTAAAGAGCATTAGAGAAAACAACAAGAAAATCATATTTATCGGCGATGGACTGACAGACAGATGTGCAGCTTCAGAAGCAGATATTGTCTTTGCAAAAAAGTCCCTGGCCAAATATTGTGAGAGCAAGGGCATAAGATATATAAAATATGATAGTTTTGAGGATATAATCAATGAATTATTCGCATAGTTGCAAACATGACAGATTCGGGGGCACAAATATGAAATACCTATTAAAGGGAAAAGAAATTTATACACCCGATGGTGTACTAGAAAACACAGGAATATTGATAGAAGATAGCAGTATAGGGCTGCTTGGGATAGATGAGAAAGAGGGATATACAGAGATCAATCTTGAGGACTGCAGAATACTTCCGGGTTTGATCGATATGCATATCCATGGGGCAAATGGCTTCGATACATTGGATGCCAGTTATGCCTCATTGAACGGCATTTCAAAATATCTGTCATGTAATGGTGTAACAAGCTTTTTGGCTACTACAGTCACCGCAGACATGAGAAAAATTGAAAAAGCCGTAGTTAATGTTGCGGAATGCATTGTTAAGGGGACAGACGGGGCAAGAGTTCTCGGTTCATATATAGAAGGACCATACATCACAAGTGAGTACAAGGGTGCGCATCCGGAAAGCCTGATCCGGGAGCTTGACAGGGATGAAATAGAAGCTATGATAGAGAAGGCCAATAATACAGTTAAGGTTTTTACTATTGCACCAGAAAAACAGAAAAGTACTGAAATAATAAAGTATCTAACTGAAAAGGGAATAAAAGTCTCTATGGGGCATACCAATGCAACCTATGACGAAGCCATAGAGGCAGTGGAGAGTGGAGCAAGCATTGCAGTCCACCTTTTTAATGGGATGAGAGTACTGCATCACCGGGAAGCCGGCCTTGTTGGTGCTGCCTTGAATGATGACAGAATCAATATTGAGCTGATCTGCGACTGTGTACATGTAGCTGTTCCAACTATGCAGATTATTATGAAATGCAAGAACAATAGAAATATTATTCTGATAACGGATTGTATGATGGCTGGAGGACTGCCGGATGGAGAATACACGCTGGGAGAGCTTAAGGTCCTGGTTAAGGATAGTGTAGCGAGGGTGGAAAGCGGTTCTCTGGCGGGCAGCACATTAAGACTCATTGATGCTGTAAGAAATATGACAGAAAAAGTAGGAGTGCCTTTTGAGACTGCCCTGAAGATGGCGACGATCAACCCGGCAAAAGTACTGGGAATTGAAAGGGAAGCAGGGAGCATAGAGCAAGGAAAAGCAGCAGATATAATAGCAATTAATGAAGATTATGAAGTGATTTTTACTATGGTGGGAGGCAGAATAGTGCATTACCGGGATGAAATAAGCTATTTGAACAGGAGATGAGTTAATGTATAAGGTTGATGTGGTTTTGAAAAATGAAACAGGCTTGCATGCAAGGCCAGCTCATATTTTTGTCACTGAAGCTTCAAAATTCAAATCTGAAATAATACTCAAAAGAGATCAGGATGAGTATGATGCAAAAAGCATAATAAGTGTGTTGTGTATGGGAGCCTTCAAAGGCGACACTTTTACCATAATTGCAGAGGGCGAAGATGAGATGCCTGCTGTGGAAGCTCTTAAAGTTTTAATAGATAACAATGTCGGCGAATAGGAGGTATGAATGATGCAGGGAATTGGAGTTTCGCCGGGGATTGTTATAGGTATTGCCTTTATCAAAAAAACTGAAAAGATGGAAATCTGCAAAATGGATATAGCTAATACAAAAGCTGAAATATCAAGACTTCATGCGGCAAGAGAAACTGCCAAGGTACAGATTGGGATTATGCAGCAGCAGGTTGAGGCTCAAATCGGAAGTGAGGAAGCAAAAATCTTTGAAGCTCACATGGACATGATAGAAGATAAAACACTTTTTAAGGATATTGAGAAAAGAATACAGTCCCAGAAGGTTAATGCAGAATGGGCTGTCAAGGAAGCGGCAGATAAATTCATCAGCATGTTTCAGACTATGGAAAATGCGTATATGAGCGAACGGGCAGCTGATATAAAGGATGTTACCAGCAGATTGATAAAAGTGCTCGTGGGTGTTGAAAGTGTTGATATTTCAAGGTTTGAACAAGAAGTGATCATAGTTGCTGAAGACCTGTTGCCCTCAGATACTGCAAAAATGGATAAAACAAAGGTCAAGGGCTTCATTACCGAGCAGGGAGGAAAGACCTCTCATTCGGCGATCATGGCAAGAACTCTTGAAATACCTGCTGCTGCCGGTGTAACAGAAGCGACTTCCATAATAAAGAATGGCGATGCTCTGGTGTTGGATGGAGAAAGCGGACAGGTATTTGTGAATCCGGATGCAAGCATAATCAAGAAATTCAGCCTGAGAAAGCAGGGACTCATTGCTTCTAAAAATCTGCTTAATGCTTATAAGGGAGTCAGCAGCACATCCAAGGACGGATTCACGGTCAAAGTCATGGCAAACGTAGGGACACCTGAAGACACAGAGGCAGTAATAAAAAATGACAGCGAAGGTATCGGGCTCTTCAGAAGTGAATTTTTATATATGGATAGAAACCAGCTTCCTTCAGAAGAAGAACAGTTTGCTGCTTATAGGATAGTAGCTGAAAAGCTTGACAGCAAGCCTGTTATAATAAGAACCCTTGATATAGGTGGAGATAAGGCTTTACCTTACCTTGGACTGGTTAAAGAAGAAAACCCATTCCTTGGTTATAGGGCAATAAGATTCTGCCTTGACAGTACTGATGTTTTTATTACTCAGCTGAGGGCGATTTTAAGAGCCAGTGCTTTCGGTAGAATCAAAATAATGTTCCCGATGATATCCGATGTCTTGCAATTAAGACAAGCCAAAGCTTTGCTGGCAGAGGCTAAAGAAAGCCTCAGAAAAGCAAGTGTACAATTTGATGAAAGCATTGCGATAGGTATAATGATTGAAATACCTTCAGCTGCACTAATATCTGATCTGATAGCAGATGAGGTTGACTTTTTCAGCATTGGAACCAATGACCTTATTCAATATATGACAGCGGTAGACAGAGGGAACCAGAAGATAGCCCATCTGTATAACAGCTTTCATCCCGCCGTATTAAGGTTGATCAAACTGATTATTGATAACGCACACAAAAAAGGAAAATGGGTGGGAATGTGTGGGGAAGCAGCAGGAGATCCAAAGCTTATCCCGATATTTCTGGGTATGGGACTGAATGAGTTCAGCATGAGTCCGGCTTCAGTTTTAAAAGCAAGATGCATAATTAATAACACCCATAAGAAAGAGATGGAGTCAATGGCTGAGAAACTGCTCAACATGTCTACAGCAGAAGAAATTGAAAGATTTATTGATGAAAATGTTGATATATGCTCTGGAAAAGAAACTTTACCGTAGGACACGAAGACATATATTTTTTGATTACAGTGGTAGTGATATCATTACCAAAAGGTGTTAAGGGGGAATTATGATTAATTTTGATAGAAGTGTTATACGTCAATATGCCAAGAAGTTAAATATACCTTTGATAGATTTGATAATACAACTAACAAAATCGAGTAAGAGGCTAGGAAGAGAAAATACAACTTTGTTTGCTTCCTGCCCAAATTCCGAAGCAGTTCTTAAGGCTAGCATAATGGCAGCTAAACGTGCCAATGCGCCAATAAAATTTGCAGCAACCTTAAATCAGGTGGATATTGATGGAGGATATACCGGATGGACTCAGGAGAGCTTTGTAAAGAGGGTAAGCGAATTAACTGACGAAATTGATTTTGATGGGCCTGTAATAATAGCAGTTGACCATGGCGGACCATGGCTCAAGGATTTAAGTACAAAAAACAACTGGACCCTGGAGCAGACTATGGAGGCATTGAAGGTTTCCTTTGCTGCAGCCTTATTTGCCGGCTTTGACCTGATACATGTAGATCCTACGGTAGATAAAACCCTTACTCCAGGCCGGAATATCGATATTGAGGTTGTAATACAAAGAACTGTAGAGATGATTTCCTATGTGGAGGGCTTGCGAAGAAGATTCGGGCTGGGAAGGATAAGCTACGAGGTAGGAACAGAAGAGGTTCATGGAGGGCTGGCAGATATTCTGACCTTCAGAAGATTCCTGGATGGACTGAAGAAAGGTCTCAGTGAGGCAGGACTCTCAGATGTCTGGCCGATATTTGTAGTTGGCAAGGTTGGAACTGATCTTGATACTACTATGTTTGATCCGGAAGTGGCGAGTGAACTTGTTGAAATAGCCTCAGAGTACGGATCGATGATCAAAGGGCATTATACCGACTATGTTGACAATCCGGAGGATTACCCAAAGGTAGGAATGGGGGCAGCCAACATCGGGCCGGAATTTACCGAGGAAGAATACAAGGGGCTTATGGAGCTTGCTGCTATTGAAGAAGAACTGTATGACAATGGAAAGACAGGGGACCGCTCCATGATGAAGGAAGCATTGAAAAAAGCCGTTGTAGATAGCGGCAGATGGAAAAAATGGAGAAAGACAGAGGAAATGAATGTGGATTTCGACAACTTGGTGGATCAGCGTCAGGAATGGCTTATAAAAACAGGCTGTAGATATATCTGGACAAATCATGAGGTTATTGAAGCAAGAAGATTGTTATACAGTAATTTGAACAACAATGATATTGATGGGGAAAGCATTGTTTTGGAAAGAATAATCTCTGCAATGATGAAGTATTATTCGGCTTTCAATTTGATAAACCTGAACGATTATTTAATGATCAGTTCAAACAACTTAATTCAGGAGGTCAAGTAAATGAGTCTTACCTATAAAGAAATGAAAGATCAATACAGCGCATTAAGGAAGACCTTTGATTACATGGAAAGCAGGAAGAATGAAATAATCAGTTTTTTTCGGGACAAATCGCCAAAGTCCTTGACATATATAGGCTGCGGATCTGGCTTTTGTCTGTGTCAGTCAGGAGAAGTTACCGCAAGAGTAAGGCTTGGAGTTCCTTCTTCCGGAATAGCAGCTGGCGATTTAATGCTGAATCACAAGGCATACGGGAAGCTGCTTGAAGGAACGATGATAGTTTCTCCTTCGAGGTCGGGAAGCACTTCAGAAGTAATTAGAGCAATAGAAAGGGTAAAAGCAGATGATGATACTCCGGTTCTGGCAATAGTATGTGTTGAAGACTCTCCTTTGACTGAAATTGCTGAGCTTTCGATAGAGCTGCCATGGGCTTTTGATGAAAGCGTATGCCAAACCAGGACTGTTGTGAATCTTTATGCGGCAAATCTTATGATTGTTGCGTACCTGTCCGGGGACAGTGCTTCGGTGGACATGATCAATCAGATCATTGGGACAGGAGAATCATATATGGGCAAGTATGAGGATGGAATAAAGGCTGTGGCTCAAAGAAGCTGGTCAAATGTAGTCATTCTTGCAGACGGTGAGATGAAGGGGATAGCAGCTGAAGGTGCTATTGCAATGACAGAGATTGCACAGATTCCGGGAAACTTCTACCATCTGCTGGATGTAAGGCATGGCCCTATGGTGCTGATTAATAAAAATACTCTTGTGGTTGCTTGCTTGAGAGGAAACGAATTCGAATATCAGAAAGCCCTTATAAAAGATATTGCAGCCAGAGGAGCTGAAATCATCGTGTACAGTGACATGCCTGTAGAGGAGATCGAGGAAGCAAGCTTGCAGATAACCTCCTGTATTAAATTGAATAATGCTGTAAGTGGAATACCCTTCATATTTATTCTCCAAGCACTTGCCTGCTACCGTGCAGTAAAGGAAGGTGTCAATCCGGATAGTCCTGATGGATTGGCTGCATGGATCAAGCTGTAACTGAGGTTTTTATAAGGCAATTTAGGAGCAGGATAATTATATCATGCTCCTAGATAATAGCATCAAGGAGGGATCTGAATGTATAAATTCTTTGACTTCAAAGTCTGCTTATCTGCTCTGGTAATTATTCTTGGAGTAATATTTGTACTTAAACCAGCAGCTATTGCAGAAATACTTATGGGGTTTGTTATAGGTATTTTACTGGGAAGGATACTATTGCTGCATAGGATGAAGTCTGTAACTATTCTGAAAAACCATATATCGAACATAGCCGAGGGTGGTGGTGACCTTACAAAAACCATACATATCGGGGGCAAAAATGAAATTGTGGAAACAACTGAAAAATTCAACCTATTGGCGGAAAGAACCAGAAGAGTCGTTTCGGAGACAGCAGCAAGTGCGCTGGAGCTGAATGAGATTTCAAGCCACCTGATAAAAGCAGCTGGAAGAGTATACTCTTCTACAGGTCAGACAGTAAATGCAATAAATGAAATTGTTAAAGGCAATGAGGAGGTTGCAGAGGAGGTGGTAAGAGTCAGTGCACTGCTGTGCGAAATCAATGAATATGCAGGTATTACAGCAAAAGATATGAAGAATGTCATTGCACAGTTTGAGTATACGGGGAATGCAGTTAGTACAGGGAAACAGGCTGTGGCAGCTCAAAACCTGCAAATGGAGCAAACAAAAACTATAAATCTTGAAGTGTTTAACGCAGTAAAAAGTCTTGAGGTTAAAACCGAAATAATAAACAGTATAGTCAGTTCAATCGGTGCAATAGCAGAACAGACTAATCTGTTAGCACTGAATGCGGCCATAGAAGCAGCCAGAGCGGGTGAGCAGGGTAAAGGCTTCTCTGTTGTTGCTGAAGAAGTGAGAAAGCTTGCAGAGTCCTCCTCTAAGGCAACCAAAGAAGTATTTGACAACGTAATGGAAATACAGGAAGCGGTAAAACTGGCCATGGGGCGGGTAAATGAAGCAGTTGAAGGAACGGAAAAGCAAGAAGTCATGGTCAGGCAAACGGAGAGTACATTTAATGAGATTACTGAAAAGGTGTTTTCGACAATGGTCTGCACCCATGAAGTGGGTAAGCGCATGAATGAAGTCAGCAGAAAGGTGGATGAATTGAACAGCTCCGTTCAGAATATATCTGCGACTGCTGAAGAGACTGCAGCTTCTACAGAACAGGTTTCCGCATCTATAGAGGAACAGTTGGCAAACACTGAGGGCGTCAATGAAATGGTACATGAGCTTAGTGAATTGACAGGAAAGATGGAAGGAATAGTGGGCTGCTTCAAGTATTAGCAGATAAATTTCACAAGTATGGCTTACAGACAATTAATGTGACATATATACCTTCTTTTATTTTGCAGTAAGTATAATAAAAGAGGGTTTTTCTATGAGTAAGTCTGGGTAGGAGAAGTACTTTTCAATTACTTGTCTTTTTTTGTTCTCAATATGGGAATGATGCTTTATAATAGATACATAGCAAAAGAATTTTTGGAGGTACCAATGTGGATTATCTAGAAAAGCTGAACAAAGAGCAGAGAGAAGCTGTACTTCATACCGAGGGCCCGCTTTTGATACTTGCGGGAGCCGGCAGTGGAAAGACGAGAGTACTTACCTATAGAATAGCTTATTTAATAGAGGAGAAAAGTGTATATCCCTCAAACATACTTGCAATAACCTTCACCAACAAGGCTGCGAAGGAAATGAAGGAAAGGGTGCAGAGCCTTATAGGCAGTGCCGAAAATATGTGGATTTCCACCTTCCATTCGGCTTGCGTGAGGATACTGAGGAAAAATGTTGAAAGCCTTAAGGATTATAAAAAGAATTTTGTCATATATGATTCAAAGGATCAGGAAGCTCTGGTAAAGGAGTGTTTGAAGGAGTTAAACCTGAATGAGAAGAATTTTCCCTTCAGGGCTGTGTCTTCTGAAATTTCCAGCGCAAAAGATATGCTAATGACACCCGACAAATTCTATGACAGGAATATGCATGACATGAGGAAAAGGAAGATTGCCGATATATACAAGCTGTACCAGAAGAAGCTGCAGAAGAACAATGCTCTGGACTTTGACGATATATTGTACAAGACTGTGGAGCTTTTTGAGCTGAACCCTGATATACTGCAATACTACCAGAACAAGTTCAAGTACATAATGGTAGACGAATACCAGGACACCAATTACTGTCAGTATACCCTGATAAGGCTTCTTGCCAAGCAGCACAAGAACCTTTGCGTCGTAGGGGATGATGATCAATCTATCTATTCATGGCGCGGAGCGGACATTGGCAACATACTCAACTTTGAAAAGGATTTTCCCGGAGCTATGGTTGTAAAGCTGGAGCAGAACTACCGTTCAACACAGGTAATATTGGATGCTGCAAATTCAGTCATAAAGAATAATTTTGCAAGGAAAAGCAAGAAGCTGTGGACAGAAAACGGTGAAGGCCGCTCAATAGTGTACCACTACGCAACGGACGAATGGGGAGAGGCAAACTTCATAATGGATGAGGTTGAAAGGATGGTTGCCCAGGAGAATAGGGAATTGGGGGATTTTGCGATACTGTACCGCACCAATGCTCAGTCCCGTGTACTTGAGGAAGCCTGTATGTCCCATGGACTACCCTATAAGATTGTCGGAGGCTTCAAGTTCTATGACAGGAAAGAAGTAAAGAACGTAATTGCATATCTGAGGGTGATACAGAATCCTGATGAGGATTTGAGCCTGAAGAGAATTATAAATATTCCCAAAAGGGGCATAGGAAATACAACCCTGGAGGCAATAACACAGCATGCAAGGACAACAGGAGATTCTTTGTTCGGTGCTCTTCTGGAGGTTGACAGCATTGAGGGAGTGAGTACCAAGGCTAAAAAAGGGATAAAGGAATTTGTAAGGATAATGAGCGACCTTATGGGAATAGCGGAGACTGAAAGGGTATCAAAGATTGTGAAGGAAGTGCTGGAACGCACAGGCTATCTGAGTGAGCTTGAAAAGGATGATGATGAAGAGTCCCGGACCAGAGCGGAGAATGTAAAGGAACTGCTGTCCGCGACCCTTGAATTCGAAGAGAAAAATGAAAGTGCCATATTGCCCGACTTCCTGGAGCAAATGGCTTTGATGTCAGATATAGATACGGTGGAGGATGGGAAAGCCGCTTTGATAATGATGACATTACACAGTGCGAAAGGCCTGGAGTACCCCTTTGTATTTATTTCCGGCATGGAAGAGGGGGTTTTTCCCAGCCAGCGGTCCTACTTTGAAGAGAAGCAGATGGAAGAGGAAAGACGGCTTATGTATGTGGGAATAACCCGGGCAGAAGAAAGGCTTTACCTGACGGCTGCATTTGAACGCACATTATATGGAAATACTACTTATAATACGCCTTCGCAGTTCGTAAAGGAGATTCCGAAGGACCTTTTAGTAAAAGTATAGTTTATTATAGGTTGATAGAGACTGCTACAGGCTAGTGAAACTATTATACAGTCGCTGAAAGCTCCGAAACCAGAACTTCTAAACTCACTTCGGGCAGCATCAAAAACTCGCTTCGCTCAAACACTTGATGCTGCTATTCCTCCGCCTCGTTAAGAAGTTCTAAGGTTTCTCCGCAACGCTCCTTTAATAATAGTTCCACTAGCCGGATGTAAGCCTATAATTGACTGATGAATTACATTATGTTCACATATCGAAGGGAGGAATTCGATTGAGTATAGATAAGCTTGAAAAGAGGGTAGATGAGCTGATAAAGCTCATTAGTAAACATAGCTACAATTACTATGTGCTTGATAAGCCGGAGATCAGCGATTATGATTTCGACATGCTTATGAAGGAGCTTACTGAGCTGGAAATCACATTCCCGGCTCTGAAGCGTGCCGATTCTCCTACTCAGAGAGTCGGAGGCGAAGTGCTCCAGGGGTTTGAAGAAGTCGTGCATAATACTCCAAAGCTGAGCCTGGGCAATGTATTTGATGAAAATGACATAAGGGATTTTGATGCAAGGGTAAAAAAAGCCGTAGGCGATGATGTAGAATATGTGGTTGAGTTGAAAATAGACGGGCTTACAGTGGTGCTGAACTACGAAGAAGGCCGGTTTGTCCGGGGGGCTACCAGAGGTGACGGCATCAAGGGGGAAGACATAACGGCAAACCTTAAGACAGTGAAGTCCATACCTCTTGTTCTTGGAGATGAAGTTGATGTAGAAGTCAGAGGCGAGGTATTTATGCCGAAGAAAGCCTTCGAAGAGCTGAATGCCAGGCGTGAGGAACAGGAGGAACCTCTGTTTGCGAATCCCAGGAATGCATCAGCGGGTTCATTGAGACAGCTGGATACAAAAGTGACTGCAGGAAGGCCCCTGGATATATTTATATTTAATCTCGAAAGTATGGAGGACAAGAGCTTCGATACTCATGTGGAAACCTTGCAATATCTGAAGGAGTTGGGCTTCAAGGTCAGTCCCTTCATCAGCGTACACAAGAGCAGTGAAGAAATAATTGAAAAATGCGGCTATTGGGCTGACAAGAGAGGCGAGCTGCCCTTTGAAATTGACGGTCTGGTTATAAAGGTAAACAGCCTGAAGCAGAGAGAAAGCTTAGGCTATACCGCAAAATCCCCGAGATGGGCGGCAGCGTATAAGTTCCCTCCGGAAACCAAGAAAACAAAGCTTAAGGATATAATAGTGCAGGTAGGCAGAACAGGAGCTATAACTCCAACTGCGGAACTGGAGCCTGTTAGGCTTGCAGGTTCTGTGATAAGCAGAGCGACCTTGCATAATGAGGATTACATAAAGGAAAAGGATATAAGGATCGGCGATACTGTAATTATAAAGAAGGCAGGGGATGTAATTCCTGAGGTTGTAGAAGTAGTTAGGGAGGAAAGAACGGGTACGGAGCAGCCTTTTGAAATGCCGAAGAAATGCCCTGTCTGTCAGGCAGACACCATAAGGGAGCAAGGAGAGGCCGTGACCAAGTGCACTAATATTTCATGCCCTGCCCAGCTTAAGAGATCCTTGTTCCATTTTGTATCCAGGGATGCTATGAACATAGAAGGACTGGGGCCGCAGATTATGACACTGCTCATGGACAGGGGCTTTATTAATAATGCAGCTGACATATACCTTTTGAAGGATCACAGGGAAGAGCTTATAGAGCTTGAAAGAATGGGCGAAAAATCAGTTCAGAACCTTTTGGATGCTATTGAAGCCTCCAAGATCAATCCTCTGAACAGGCTCATTTTCGCCCTTGGAATAAGAATGATAGGGCAGAGAGCATCACAGGTTCTTGCTAATGAGTTTGAAGACATTGACGGCATGTTTGCTGCGGATTTTGATAAGCTGACCGGGATACAGGAGATAGGTGGGAAAATGGCTGAAAGCATCATAACCTTTTTCAGGCAGGAGCAGAATCTTGAGCTTGTCAGGGAGCTTCAGGAGAGCGGCGTAAATACAAAGGGTTCAAAGAAGGATATCATGGAAAACAAGTATTTCAGCGGAAAGACCTTTGTGCTCACCGGTGCACTTCAAAGCTTTACAAGAGATCAAGCCAAGGAGATAATTGAAAGCTTCGGTGGAAAGGTATCCTCCAGCGTCAGCAAGAAGACAGATTGTGTGCTGGCAGGAGAGGATGCAGGTTCCAAGCTTGTAAAGGCAAATGAGCTTGGCGTGGCTGTAATAGATGAGGAAACGTTTGAAAAGTGGGCAATGAGCAATAGGCAATGGATTCCGGGGGGAGAACGGGGAACACTGAAAAAGGGGCTATAATAGCCCCAAGGCTGTCAACAATTGGGTCATGGAAGGGATCAGGAAGCTATTACAAAAGAGTTGGTACTGGAGTGGATAAGAGACAAAGCTGCAATTTTCGAAATATTAATTCATTGTAAGTTCATAAAAAATACAATGAAAGTTCACAGAAAATTCACAAACCTCTGTTATATTTAAAATTAGGCTACATGTCGAATGCATATGAATCATCAAGTCTCTGCAGTCATCCAGTATAGCACAATTGAAACAGTAATTGAAATGAGGGCAGTCATAGTACTTATATAAATTTGCTGACTTAGTTTAATTGCAACATTTGATTATTATAAAATTTGAACAAGTACTTATTTTTTAAAATTCGCTGTGCTTATACGATGTAGGCATTGGGCCAGTTATGTTCCTTGACATTTAAATATGTTAGAATTATTTGTAAATTAGCTTCTTGAAAAAAACCTTCGGTTAATGTAATATTATACTATACTTGATAAGGATGGGGGTGTTTGTGCTGTATCAAGAAGTATATAGCACAGGGTTAAAATGTTATACCCATGGAGCGTTTACATTATTGACTTATTCTACCCTTAATTCTTGTTAGGTAACTGGAATTTGCGTGGCGATAAATTTACATAAACGCCTAAAACAAAAATAAGGGGGAAGAATTAATGAAAAAGTCACTAGTTCTCGTACTTGCAATGCTGATGGTTTTGAGTATGGCATTATCAGCATGTGCACCAAAGCCACCGGCAGAAACTCCGGCTGGAGAAACTCCTGCACCGGCAGCTGAGCCAAAAATACTAAAAGCAAACAACGAGTTTGAGCCTGGATCATTAGACCCGGCTGTGGCACAAGGAACTCATGACTCATGGGTATTGGACCATGTGTTTGAAGGACTCTATAAGAGGGATCCTGAAGGCAAGATAGTACCCGGAATGGCAAAGGAATACAAATTAGCTGATGACAATGTTACTTACACCTTTACACTCCGTGACGACATCACCTGGTCAAACGGCGATCCTGTAACAGCTCATGACTTCGAATATTCATGGAAACGTGTATTGGATTCAAATCTTGCAGCTGACTATGCATTCCAGCTTTATTACCTTAAAGGCGGGGAAGCGTACAATTCCGGTACAGGCGCAATAGAGGATGTAGGCGTAAAAGCCATCGATGACAAAACATTGGAAGTTGTTCTTGCAGCACCTACTGCTTACTTTGTAGAGTTAACCGCATTCTATTCTTACTATCCGGTAAGCAAGAAGGTCGTAGAAGCTAACGCCGATTGGGCAAAGAGTGCTGATACTTATGTATCCAACGGGCCTTTCAAATTAACCGAGTGGGAACACAATGCCAAGATCATGCTTATGAAAAATGATAAATACTATGATGCATCACTGGTTAAATTGGACGGTATAGAACTGGCTATATTAAATGATGAAAACACAGCCTGGCAGAAGTATGAAGGGGGAGAATTCGACTTCCTGAGACTGGTACCCCAGGCAGTTACTGCACAGCTGAAGGCACAAGGAAATAAAGAACTGATAATCGGCGGTGAACTTGCAACATATTATTATAACCTCAATACAAAGCTTAAACCTTTTGACAATCCAAAGATAAGAAAAGCTCTGTCGATGACCCTTGACAGACAGACTATAGTTGACAAGATAGCTCAGGGCGGACAGCTCCCTGCTGAAGGTGTTGTACCCTTCGGTATGACAGATGAAAACGGCGGAGAATATAGAAACGGTGCCGGAAAATTAATTGAGTACAACGTAGAAGAAGGTAAGAGACTATTTGCAGAAGGCTTGGCTGAAACTGGCTTCAAAGTTGAAGACTTCAGCAAATTTTCAATCCTCTACAATACACTCGAATCTCATAAGAAGATAGCTCAGGCAGCTCAGGAAATGTGGAGAACCAATCTGGGTGTAGAGCTTCAGCTTGAAAACGTTGACTTCCAGGTTAAGCTGGACAGAGAAAAAGCAGGTGACTACCAGATATCCCGTGCCGGTTGGATAGGCGATTATATCGACCCGATGACTTTCATGGATCTGTGGTTGAGCGACGGTGCTTTCAATGACGCTGAGTACAGCAATCCAGAATATGACAAGCTGGTACTTGAAGCTAAGTCAACAGTAGACCAGAAGGTTCGTATGGAAAACATGCGTAAGGCAGAGCAGATGTTAATGGCTGATATGCCGGTAGTTCCAGTATACTTCTACACTAGGCCATATGTTCAGAAGCCGTATGTAACAGGCGTATTCAAGCCACTTAACAGAGATCCATACTTCATATACGCTGATATGAATAAATAGAATATATAAGCTTTTTTAGGAAGATCGAGGGGCTATATTAAATATAGCCCTCGGTTTTCTTTTGTGTTAGGAACAAATAATGGCAAAGGAGGTATAAGATGAAAAAATATTTATTAAAAAGAATTTTAATGGCAGTTGTAACTATTTGGGCAGTAATTACTATAACTTTTATATTAATGCACTCTGTCCCTGGAAACCCTTTCAGAACAGAATCCAAAATGCCTAAAGTAGTATATGAGAATCTTCAAAAGAAATATGGCCTGGACAAACCTTTATCTGAGCAATATTTTATATATTTAGGAAAAATTGTTAGGGGCGATTTTGGGGACTCTATGAAATCCAGAGTTGAGACAGTAAATCAGATGATAACAAGAGGTTTTCCGGTATCCGGTGTTATAGGTATTGAAGCTTTATTAATAGCACTTTGTTTTGGACCGGCTTTGGGGGCGGTTGCTGCCTTGAATCAAAATAGATGGCCGGATTATTTATCCATGATAATTGCTATTTTGGGTATTTCAGTACCAAGTTTTATTATGGGAACAGTATTTATTCAGTTTCTGGCCAGAAATATAGGCTGGCTGCCTATCGGTGGCTGGGGTGAATTCAGGCATTCTGTTTTACCGTCCTTCGCTTTGGCATTTCTGCCAATGGCACAGATCGCCAGGTTAATGCGTTCAAGCATGCTGGAGGTTTTGAACCAGGACTACATCAAAACCGCAAAATCCAAAGGTATAACCAAAGCTACAGTTGTTTTGAAGCATGCTGTGAGAAACGCGATATTACCTGTTGTTTCTATTCTGGGTACAGTAGCATCTAATCTCTTGGTGGGAAGCTTTGTAATAGAAAAGATATTTGGTATCCCAGGTCTTGGAATGTTCTTTATAATGTCCATCGGAAACAGAGACTATCCTCTGATTATGGGGACTACAATTTTCTATGCTATTATACTGGTTTCTTTGTTACTAATGGTAGATATTGCTTATATGCTGATTGACCCGCGTATCAAGCTTGTAAAGGAGGGACGATAATGAAAGCAGAATACAATCTTTCACCCGATTTATTCAATGTTGCATCAAGAGAAGATAGAAACGCAGAAAAAATACATCGTCCCAGTATAAAATATTGGCCGGATGTATGGCGAAGGCTCAAAATGAATCATTTGGCCATGACAGGTTTAATATTAATAATATTTTTTTCTATTATGGCATTTGTTGGTACTGAAATAAATGGCTTCAAATATTTTGAACAAAACTATGACCTGATAAATGTTCACCCTAACGGTGTTCACTGGTTTGGTACCGATGAGCTGGGCAGGGATTTGTTCACAAGAGTCTGGTATGGTACCAGATACTCTTTGTTTATCGGGATTATGGCTGCATTAATAGATTTTCTCATAGGAGTATTGTACGGTGGTATTGCAGGTATTACTACCAGAAGAGTAGATTCTGTTATGATGCGTATAGCTGAAGTAATATACAGCATACCATATTTGTTGGTAGTTATCCTTATATCTGTCGTATTTACTCAAGCCGGTCAGGGAAGTTCGCTGTTTATACTGATTTTTGCAATGACTTTGACAAGCTGGGTACCAATGGCCATACTGGTTCGTGGACAAGTACTGCAACTGAAAGAGAGCGAATATGCTTTAGCGTCGGAATCCATAGGAGGCACTAAAAACTGGATACTGAGGAAGCATATTATACCAAACACTCTTGGACCAATATTGGTTAATGTTACATTGTCAATCCCCAGGGCGATTTTCGCAGAAGCCACACTGAGTTTCATTGGACTTGGAATCCAAGCACCGAAATCCAGCCTGGGAGCCTTGGCTAATGATGGTTTGGCAGGTCTTCCGGTGGGAAATGCATATCAGATTTTGATACCTGCGATATTTATTTCTCTTGTCATGTTTGCTTTCAATGTATTGGGCGATGGATTCCGTGATGCATTAGACCCAAGGCTGCGAAAATAGAGAGAGGTGGAAATATGGAAAATGTATTAGAAGTAAAAGATTTGAAGATATCCTTTAAGACTTTCTTCGGTGAAGTAGAAGCTGTCCGAGGCATATCCTTCAAAGTAGGAAAAGAAGAGACAATAGCCATAGTAGGTGAATCAGGCTGTGGAAAGTCTGTTACTGCAAGTGGCATCATGCAGCTTCTCCCTATGCCGCCGGCTTTTTTCAAGGGTGGAGAAATAATTTTCAATGGAGAAAACCTTTTAAATAAAAAAGAAAAAGAAATGCAAGCCATAAGGGGAAACAAGATATCAATGGTCTTTCAGGATCCAATGACCTCTCTGAACCCCACAATGAAAATAGGCAAGCAGATAGTAGAAGGCTTGGTCAAGCATCATAAGATGAGTGCAGAAGATGCCCATAAGAAGGCTATTGAGATGCTCGAGCTTGTTGCCGTACCGCAGCCCGGAAAAAGAATAAATCAGTACCCTCATGAGTTTTCAGGGGGTATGCGCCAGAGAGTAATGATTGCACTGGCTATGGTCTGCAATCCGCAGCTGCTTATTGCCGATGAGCCTACTACTGCGTTGGACGTTACAGTTCAAGCCCAGATTTTGGAGCTTATGAAAAAATTGCAGGAGCAGTTGGAGATGTCAATAATTCTGATTACTCATGACTTGGGAATAGTAGCCGACATGAGCGACAGGGTAATTGTCATGTACGCAGGACAAATCGTGGAGACAGGCTTGACTGAGGAGATATTTGCATCTCCCAAGCATCCATATACCAGGAAGTTGTTGGCTTCCGTACCACGTTTGGATATGAACAAGGATGAGCCGCTGTATTCAATAGATGGAACACCGCCGGATTTGTATATTCCTCCAAAGGGCTGCTCATTCTATGATCGCTGCACTGAAGCCATGAAGATTTGCAAGGATCATGTACCGGATTTAAATGAACATAATGATACTCATCTGAGCCGTTGCTGGTTGAACCATCCGATGGCACAAAAGGTATATTCTATGGATGGGGGTGAGAAATAATGACAGAACCATTAATCTCGGCAAGAAATATTAAGAAATATTTTGACGTTGGAGGCGGGCAGCTGAAAGCGGTAGATGGAATAAGCTTTGATATATATCCAAAAGAAACCTTTGGTTTGGTTGGGGAATCCGGCTGTGGAAAGTCGACGGCAGGCAGAACTATTGTCCGGCTATACGAGCCAACAGGCGGGGAGCTTATATTCAACGGCAAAAATATTTATAAGCTTTCGAGGAAGGAAATGCAGGTGGTCAGAAGGGATTTCCAGATAGTATTCCAGGATCCCTATGCCTCACTGAATCCTAGAATGACGGTAGAAGATATTGTGGCAGAGCCTCTTGATATACATCAGATGTACAAGACCAGAGAAGAACGTTCGGAAAGGGTTATTGAGCTTTTGAGACTGGTTGGCTTGGGAGACGAACATGTCTTGCGTTTTCCTCATGAATTTTCAGGAGGACAGCGCCAAAGAATAGGTATAGCAAGAGCTTTGGCTTTAAATCCCAAATTCATTGTTTGCGACGAACCTATTTCTGCATTGGACGTATCCATACAAGCCCAAGTGGTCAACCTTCTCAAGGATTTGCAGGATAGGCTGGGTCTTACCTATATGTTCATAGCTCATGATTTGTCCATGGTAAGGTATATCTCAGACAGGGTCGGTGTTATGTATCTGGGACATATGATGGAGCTTGCAAAGTCTGAAGAATTGTATGCAAACCCATTGCACCCATATACAAAGGCTTTGCTCTCTGCTATTCCCATACCGGATCCTGGAATTCAGAGGAACAGGAGAAGGATCATGCTGGAGGGAGATGTACCAAGTCCTATTAACCCTAAAGAAGGGTGCAGATTTGTTGACAGATGCAGTTATGCTATAGACAGATGCCGAAAAGAAACTCCTGCATTTGTGGAGAAAGGTACAAACCACTTTGCAGCGTGTCATATAATATAATCCAAGGGATGAGGTTTTTTAAAAAACCTCATCCCTTTTTAGATACGGCGCATATCGTCGTATTCCAACAACAACTGCCGGAAGCTGTTATTTCGATGCTGTCGAATATTGCCCGGGCAATATTTCATAAGAGGCTTACCTTACTTATAGTTTTCACAAATTTGTGGAAACTATGAGTAATATAAGATTGATCAGGGAGCAGTGACTATGACATTTATGGATTGCGCAGAGCAAGGCTGTGTTTATCATGTAATCAATATAGTTGATCTGGAGAAAACACTATGTGAAGGCATCAGGTTTGACTGTAAAAATACATATAAAAGCAAATACATCGACTTTCACACATATTTCGATCTTTTTAAACCAAAGAGCATTCCGGACTGGGTAGAGAGAAAGAAGGCCATATTTGCCAGTATCCGTTTTAAGGAAGGACACTCCTGGCATTCCCACAGTGCCATACTCAGAGTAAAAATACAGAAAAGCAGATGCTGGGTTTGCAATGAAAATTTAGCTAACTTTATATATGAGCCGTTTATCCTCCAGCGTATGCAGGGGTTCACCCATACACGGGAATATATGAGAGATAATGGGAGATTGCTTGTTGAGGAGTATTGGAACAATTCCCTGAGCTATTGCGAAAATCTGAAAAAACGAGTTGATAAAAGGGAGGGATATGATGCAGAAATTCTGATAATGCACCCAATCCCTCCGGAGAATGTTGAATGTATGTATATAGTGTCAGATCATCAGATAATGAACTATAAGGAGTGGCAGGAGTGTTTCAAGGCCGGAAGCACTTGTCTGGGAACTCAATACAGCAGATATCTGCAGCCTGACAATATTTCCTCAGCCTCGAAAACACCGGGCTCACAATGATACTTCCTTTTATTTACCTTAATCTCAAAGTATTCAGAGAATACAGGAGCGTTACTTTTTACCGAGGAACCTAAATTGTGATGCTCCATCCTACTCTCCTGCAATATAGGATAGAATTGATTATTGAATAGCTTGCTGCTGATAATTACTGAACTGTAAAAGGAGGACAGCTGTCTATCTACATGCATAAATAGGTCGGGATCGGTAAGACTGCAGCGAAGCGCACGGAGTGCGGCAAGGACAGCTGATATGTCCTTGAAGGAATATTTCTGTTTGTTTTTGCCGGAGGTTATGAAAAGACCACAACAGCTGTCCCAATACGAATCAATTCTGTCATAGAGTTTTATATAAGCATTACTATACGAGCTGATTGCATTAACATCATACAGCTTTATCAGGCAATGCATACAATTGCACAGGGTAGTAAACGAACTGCAGTCATCATCTGACATATTTCTTGAGATGTCGCCGGTCTTGTCAAGGCGCTCGCAAAGCTCAAAGCCTATTGTATTAACAGTATTATAGGTCATATCCCTATGCAGGTCGCTGTGCTTTAGAGTATTTAGCAGACTCAGGCATATAATGGACAGATCTCTTGAACTGAGACTGTTGATATTCTCAATAACATTTTCACATATTACCGGGAGTACCTCCAAACACTTTTCAAGCTTAGATATTGGTTCCTTGGAATGAAGCCCGCTCTGTCGGAGCAGCTTTATAACCGACGAAAGAGCTTCGACAACACGGAACTGAGTTCTCAGGTCGGGGTTTTCAGTATTGATTACTATACTGTATTCTCCATAGACATTGTCCCCGGTATCCTCTCCTACATAAAAGAAATCACCAAGCTTAAGGAAGTCCGTAAGAAAACGGGCTTGCTTTATAGAGCTTACTCCAAGACAATAAGCTATGAACTCCTTTTTATCTACAGGTATCTCCCCGCTTAGTACAGCAGCTATGAGAGCGGTCATGCAGCTTATGGAATAAGCCAGCACATCAGGTTCTATTACTCTCTTTGTTTTTTTGTTTACCCAGTAAAAGCCTTTAAAATCATATGGATTTTCAGGAAGTACTTCATAAGCAGGTATGCATCTTTTATAAAGAGAAGACATGAAGGCTATGTTCTTTGGCATCTTGCTGCTGTCGGTGCCTTTAAGCAGCTTGTATATCTGGTTTAACTCCTGTTCGTGAGGCATCTCTATATTGCCACAGCCCGACAGCAGGCAGAAGGACGTTATATTTAGATATGCCATGGTATTGCATTGTTTTATTATGTCAGGATATGAGAATTCAAAGTTCATTGAAACACCACCCGCAATATAATAGAAGGCCGATTAACTCATCTATATATATTTATGCATTGAATCAGGAGGATAAAACCAAATATGTTACTTAATATATGCTATAATAACATTGAAAATATTCAGCTAAAAGAAGGTGTTATATATGAAAGAAGGGAAAATACCTCCGGAGCTTTTGAAGAGTCTGGTATTCAATAATATAAAAGTGAAGCACAAGGATGTCATAATGCGGCCTGAAATCGGTGAGGACTGCGCCGCAATAGACTTTGGCAGCCATGCCTGTGTCTTGTCAACTGACCCGA
>LOES01000241.1 GCA_001515955.1 Clostridia bacterium BRH_c25
GTCACCACGGCCAGAGTCCCTTCAGAACCTACAATCAAATCCTTCAGACTGTACCCTGAGCTGTTCTTTACTATTTTGCCTCCTACCGTTATTATCTCTCCATTTGGCAGAACTATTTCCAAACCTCTTACGTAGTCCCTTGTGACTCCATATTTTACAGCCCGCATACCACCAGCGTTGGTATTAATATTACCTCCGATGGTAGCACTTTTCTCTCCGGGATCGGGAGGATAAAAAAGCTCGCGTTCTTCTACAAACTTTGATATATCCATAAGCAGTACACCGGGTTCAACTGTCAGGGTCAGATTTTCCTCATCCAGCTCCAGGATCCTGTTCATCCTGCAAAGGCTAATCATAATACCTCCGCAGATTGCTACAGAAGCTCCTACCAGTCCCGTTCCCTGCCCTCTGGGAGTTATTGGAATATTGTTATCATAAGCATATTTCATAATTCTTGATACTTCTTCCGCGCTTTCTGCTTCTACCAGTGCTTCGGGGTATTTTTTCTCACCGGTCAGCTCATCATGACTGAAATCTTCATTAATTTCTTCACCGGTAAATACTCTTTCTCTTCCACAAATGGAATACAGAAACTCTATATCCTTTTCATCAATTTTCTTGTAATACATGTGAATCCCTCCTGATTTGTTATGACTGAAACTTACTGTTGACTCCGATTCCACCCGACTCTTTATACTCATTGATATCTTTTATAAGCTCCGGAATAATCTCATAAATATCCCCTATGATTCCATAATGGGCAACGTTGAATATTGGAGCATCAGGGTCTTTATTAATAGCTATTATACATTCAGAATTGTTCATTCCTGCTGCAAACTGGACAGCACCTGAAACACCGCAGGTAATAATCAGCTTTGGCTTTACCGTCCTGCCACTTAACCCTATCTGCTTTCTGGCATCAGCCCAGCCCGCTTCAATGACCGGCCTTGTGGCAGCTACCTGAGCTCCGAGATAATCCGCAAGCTGATAAACCATCTGCAGATCTTCCTGCTTCTTGAAGGCTCTGCCTGCAACAATAAGCACTTCGGCATCCTCAATTGCTTCTGCCTTCTCTTTTTTCTTGATGTCCAACACAGTAATTCTGGAATTTAACTTACTCTCCGCAATATCACAAGATGTAATCCTTCCTCTTATTTCCCTGGATATTTCAGGTGCGGGAAATATCTTGTACCTGACGGTAGCAAACTGCGGCCTGTGGTTTGGAGTAAAAATATGGGCCATTATATTCCCTCCAAAGGCCGGTCTGATCTGATCCATGTCGGTATTCTCCTGAATATCCAGAATAGTACAATCCGCAGTCAAACCTGTTCTGAATCTGGCTGCAACTCTCGGGGCAAGGGATCTCCCTACAGTGGTTCCTCCAACAAGCACAATCGAAGGTTTTATTTTGTTTATAAAATCCTCAAAAACTGCAGAGTATGGCTCTATCCTGAAATGCTCCAGCTCTTTCTTGTCGTATACGAATACATTGTCTACGCCGTATTCAAGTATTTTTTGTGCTTTGTCTTTAATATCATGACCAATAAATATGCAGTATACCGGATGGTTGATCTTGCTTGCCATTTCTTTTGCTTTGCCAATGAGTTCATAGGTGACGGGATGTACTTCTCCCGACTGGTGCTCAACATATACTGCAATACCCTTCCATTGAGATTTGTCAATGGTCCTGGCAATTTCCTCCTTGAGCTCGAATACTCCATCAGGCCCGTTCTTTACACATATCTTGCACATTTTGCAGGCCGCATTTATCTGCAGACGCCCTTCCGAATACTCTATGGCAGAGAACGGGCACAGCTCTATCATCTCTTCAGGGCTGACCACCTTACTCTGATCTATAATAATTTTCACCATTTTAAACCCCCTATACAAACTTCAATTTTTTCAATTTGTTGAATATCCTGCCGGCCAGCTCGATTCCGTCACCTTCCCAAATTTCATGGCCGGTGTTTACCTGGGGTGGGAAGACTCTCTTTACCTGGGTGGGCGAACCGTTCAACCCATAATTGTATTCGTTTTTATCCTCCAGATCATCAATACCAATGCAGGGTATATTCCTGTCCTGTGTTGCAAGCTTCAGCCTGAAGGACGGCAGCCTTGGCTGAAAAATACCTTTATCAACGGATATAAGACATGGGTATTGAAGCTCCAGAACCTCCACCGTATCTCCCATGTCGCTTTCCACTATAACTGTGCTTTCCCCGATACTATTAATCTTTAAGACATTTGATGCATGAGGTATACCTAAAAACTCTGCCAGCTCCGGTCCCACCTGTGCTGTATCGCCATCCGTCGTCATTTTCCCGCAAATGATAAGGTCAGGACTCCCAAGCTTTTTCACACCCTGGGACAGAGCATAGGATGTGGCAAGAACATCTGCTCCTGCGAATTTCCGGTCGGTAAGCAGTGCTCCGCCGTCTACTCCC
This sequence comes from Clostridia bacterium BRH_c25, assembly GCA_001515955.1. Next base: position 2,445 of record LOES01000241.1, read on the forward strand.
ATCATATAGGCCTCTTTTATAATCTCTGCAGCCTGTGGAGGGCCCATGCTGATGACATTTACTGTCGCACCGTTACTCTCCTTTATTTTCAACGCTGTTTCAACAGCATACAGGTCATAAGGATTCATTTTTGACTCGACTCCATCCCTTTTTAGTACCCCTGTTTCTTCATCTATTTTAACCTCTGTAGTTCCGGGAACCTGCTTTATACATACTAATATTTCCATTTATATACCTCCTTTACACCTTTCTGGTAGAATGGTCATACCAGTGTTCTAATTATAGGATATAGCAATTATTCAGATTTTGCAATAACAGTATTTATTTTTCTTCCATTTCTTTTATAACCGAATTTATATATTCCAAATGCTCCCTCATGTACCTGCCAGCATTCAATGAGTCACCGGCAACCAGCGAATCACATATTTTCTGATGCTGTTCAATGAGTAGGCTTTTGGATTCCTTGTTCCTGAGGATCAATTCCCTGGCATTATGTATGAAGTCATCAAGAATAGAAGATACTCCGTGCAGAAGGCTGATAATCAGGTAATTCCCCGAAACTTCGGCAATCTTGAAATGCAGTTGCTTGTCATATTCCGCGCTTTCAGCTTCTGTCCCGGAGTCTTTTAATTTTTGCATCAGCTCCAGTATTTCCGGCTTCTGCTCTTCCTTGATTCTTGCAGCGGCCAGAGAAGTGGTCTCGACCTCCAATATCTTTCGAAGCTCCAGAATATCCGCAGACCTGCCGTGATTCAATGCAAACAGCATGGACAGCGGCTGAAAAAAACCGTCTTCCATATTCCCGCTTATAAAATTCCCCTCTCCCTGCCTGCTCTCAACAAGACCGATGATTTCCAGGGATCTTATGGCCTCCCTCACTGAGGTCCTGCTGACCTGCAGCTGCTCAGCCAGTTCTCTTTCCGAAACCAGCTTGTCACCCTTATTCAGCATTCCTTTTAGAACCATATCCTGAATCTGTTCAATTACCTGCTCATATACTCTTTTATTCTTAATCGGAGTAAACATACCGCCAACCTCTTTTCTCTTGTTGCTTTCCATAAATTATAGCATATGCCGGGACATACAATCAAAATAATAATTATCAGATAAAACAGCCCCCTGAAAAAGCTTCAGGGGGCTGTTCCCGTTCGTAGATGCTTGAGCACTTTACTTACCTGTGACCATTCCTTCAAACTCCTTCAGGTCTGTCACAGGCGCCCTGCAGGCAAAATTCTCACATATATATGCCGTTGCCTTGTCTTCTACCATTATCTGGCCTTCCGTATATGGAACAATGCTTGTTATATCTGCTGCCACCGCTTCTGCATCCTTGAATACAACTACGGTAAAGGGAAGGAAGCTTTTGTTGGCCATGGAAAGCATTCTCCCGGCGCTCTCATCCTTCCGGTCTCCGACTATAACTATCTCACTTGCTTTGCTGTTCATGAAAAGAAGTGCCATAAGCATATGGGTATATCCCATGGGATATCCTTCAATCATTCCACTAAAGGCCTTAAGCTGCTCATAAGCTTTATCCTCCAGCTCAGAATCCCCTGTAAGCCTGGATAATCTCAGAAAGTTTACAGCAGCTACTGAGTTGCCGGATGGTGTTGCACCGTCATATACATCCTTAGGCCTTACTATCAGCTGCTCGCTGTCACTTCCATACAGGTAGAGCCCTCCATTGTCCTCGTCATAGAAATACTTCAGCATATCCCTGTTCAGAGCTAAGGCAAATTTCAGATATTCAGCCTTAAAAGTAGCTTCATAAAGCTCTATCAGTCCCCATATCAGGAAGGCATAATCATCCAGGTACCCGGGATAAGCCGCTTCCCCTTCTCTATATCTGGCAAACAGCCTGCCATCACCCCGCACAAGCTTTGATCTTATAAAAGCTACGGCTTTTTCTGCTGCTTCCGCATATTTCTTATTGTCCAGTGCTCTTGCACCTATTGATAATGCAGCTATCATCAAGCCGTTCCATGAGGTTAGTATTTTATCATCCTTATAGGGATGTATCCGCTTTTCTCTTGCTTCATACACTTTCTTTCTGTAGTCTTCTACCGGATTTGCAGTTATTCTGCCGAAGGCCTCCTCGTTATGCAGCAGGTTGGGTATGCTCTTTTCCTCAAAGTTGCCCTTCTCATTTATCCCATAATAGCCGTTGAACTCTACAGCAGCATCTTCGCCCAGAATGTCAGTTACCTCCTTTGGACTCCAGACATAGAACCTGCCCTCCACCCCTTCCGAGTCAGCGTCCTCTGCAGAGTAAAACCCTCCTTCCGTTGAGGTCATATCTCTAAGCACATACTCGAATATCTGCCTGGCCACCTCTCCATACGGTTTCTTTCCGGTGGCTTGATATGCTTCCAGATATATAATAGCAAGCTCGGCATTATCGTATAGCATTTTTTCAAAATGCGGCACCAGCCATTTTCTATCTGTTGAGTACCTCGAAAACCCATAGCCTACATGATCATATATGCCCCCTTTGTACATCGATAGCAGAGTTTTTTCTACCATTTCCAGAGCATCGGGATCATTTGTGACCTTCCAATATCTCAGTAAGAACTGCAAATTATGCGGTGTAGGGAACTTGGGAGCTCTCCCGAAACCTCCGTATTCACTGTCAAAGCTCGCCTTGAAGCCCTTGAATGCCTTGCCTGCAGTCTCGATATCAAGTTTTCCCTTCGAAGCTTCTCCTGAATCCGACTTTAAATGCTCCAATATATTATCTGAAGCTTCGAGAAGGCTATCTTTCTGTGTGTTCCAGGAATCCATGGTTTTCTCCAGTATCTCAAGTACTCCCGGATAGCCCATCCTCGCCTTTTTGGGGAAGTATGTACCTGCAAAGAAAGGCTTCTTATCCGGCGTCATAATGATGGTCAGAGGCCATCCTCCGCTTCCGGTCAGCGCCTGACACACATTCATATATATATGGTCTATATCAGGCCGCTCCTCCCTGTCTACCTTTATTGCAATGAAATCCTTATTCAATGCCCTGGCTACTTCCTCATCCTCAAAGGATTCCCTCTCCATTACATGACACCAATGACAAGTTCATCATAGTAGACAAGTCAGCTATACCCAATAGATAGGAAAACAGGCTTATCTTCCAGCCTTGCTTTCTCAAATGCTTCTTCTCCCCAGGGATACCAGTCAACTGGATTATAAGCGTGTTGCAGCAGATAGGGAGATTTTTCATTGATTAACCTATTGGGTATTTTCTTTTGATTGTCCACAGGACCACCTCCTTTCAAAATAGGACGCATTTGCAATCACAAATACATCCAGCTTATAACTTACTTGAAATTGATTTTGATTCTAATATTTTCTCCTTGCTTATACCATATTATACTTTCCAGAGTAGTACGATATAAATCATTCCGGCTTGAATTGTCTGTTGCCGTGGTGATGTTATTAAAAAAGTTTGATAAAGCTTCTAATCTTTCAGCGTTTGACAATCGCTGATTATTGTTTGTATTTTTACGAAGCTCATTAATCTCATTAATCAAATTATTTATCTCAAGCTCTCTTTTTTTCTTTCTTTCCAACCATTCTTCCCGGCTATAGTCTCCCATCTCATAGGCATCATTTATCAATGTTAATGCCTTTTTCTGCTTTGATAAAAGTGTCTCTTTCTCTTCCAAAAGAATTTGTAACATTTCATTACTGTTATCTTCTTGCTCAATATCCGTCAGGAAACTGTCTTTATATTTGGCAATTTCGGCAAGCACCATATCTTCTATCACAGAAACGATAATTCCTTCATTACGGCATTTTTCTCCTAATGGATCGATGTACCAGCATGGTTTCATATAGTACTTATCCCGTTTAATGTAAAAAGTATGGGAATGGCCGCATCTTTCGCACTTAATTAAGCCGGAGAATCCAAATGTTTTATGCCGAGCTTTTTTTTCTATCAGCTTTCTGTCGGCAATAAACTGGACAATTTTATCATGTTCTTCCTGGGTTTTCACAGGCTCATGACAATTTTCTACGATAACCCATTCGCTTTGGGGAAGTATTTTTACATCCTTGGCATTGGGACGTTTGTTCTTGTGCCCATCGCCCTGCGATTTATTGCTTATGATTTTTCCTAAATGCGTTTCATCGATGAGTAACCTTTGAATGGTGACTGCACTCCAATAGTTCCCTTTTGGAGTAAAAACATTTTTGTTATTAAGGTTTTCCGCAATTTTTCTCGGAGAAGCTCCATTCACTGCAAGTTCAATTATGTTTCTATATATCTTATATCTTTCATCATCGATGACAAGACCTTTTTCATTATATTTATCATGATAGCACTGATATACATAAGGGAAGGGAGGGGTGCCATTTGTCCATTGTCCGCGTCTTGCTCCAATTTTTTTTCCCTGCCGCAAGCGTTTGGTAATCATTTTATATTCCTGTCTCGCAAAAAAGCCTTTCAAATCAGCGTATGTATCATCAATATCATTATTTAAATCATAGATCTTATCCGGTGTGATAATGAGGGTATCGGATTTTTGAAATGCTTTTTTTAACCGATCCTGCTCTCCGAGGTCACCACGGCCCAGTCTATCATAATCAACAACGCAAACAGCGTCATACATACCTTCTTCAATTTCCTTAAGAAGTTTGCAAATTTTTGGACGCATGTCTATGCTGTCCGAAGTTCCAACCTCCATATATTCAACGTATTTGAAATTGTTTTTATGACAAAGATCGGTGAGTATCAAGCGGTGTTTTTCTAAATCCTCCATGCTCTCAGCACGGGATTTTCTGATATAAATAGCAACATATCGAATATCGTATTTTTTGCTTTCAATATCCACTATACTCACCTCCACTTACTATCACAGAATATCCAAACTATATGGACATGCATTTGCCGTAGTGATATACAAAACAAAAATATCCTTATGTTGATATTATGAATTCATATACGGATACAGTCAAAGGTACTATATCCTTTATTAAATAATTGGAGGAACTATAGATACCATTGAAAGATGCCGAGAATGGAAATAGAGGACGACACATTATTCATGCTGCAATTTATCAGAAGATTGACCGAATGAATACTTTAAATACTGAACATTATGCTACCAGATAATTTCATTTATTATCGTTTAACGACTTGCTTGTTATAGACAGGACAGGTCGATTTATTTATCTCAGCATTTTGCTGAATTTCATACAGTTTTTTTTGAAAATTCTTCAAAGCCTTGATAGATGGTATATTTGAAACAACAATAATTTTCAGCTTATTATCGTTATACATATGGCACCTCCAAATTACTCCAGTAATATGTGGCAGGTCGGGATATGCTGTGATCAAGAAACACATATATGCCTATACGAACATACCCCATTGCCACTTCTGTTTTGGTTTTATCGTTTCATGAGCTTTATCCGGCGAACGGCAGTTGACCGTTCTCATAGAAATTACATCTCCTCGCCAACGGCCAGGGCACACTCTGGGACTTAACCTCGACTATGCGCAAGTATCATTATCCCTCCGTACGTGTCATCGCCTTAAATGCAGCCAGCATTTATTCATTGCACGGGCATTTGTCGCTCACACCTTGCCTTCATCCAATCCGCAAGCGGCATTGATCCTTCGGCTGCAATCCGGCATATTACCGGACAGGTGGTCCTGGCGTACCTACAATCTGGCTTTCCTTCAGAGGACATACGGGGAAAGTACCGAAAAAAACACCTATTCAATTTCCAAGGTTCACTTGAGGGGGTAGAGTTTGTCCCTCTGTTAATCAGCAGATTTTTTCAGCGAAAGTTAACCCAATCAGTAATTATTTTTTAGAAATTTTTCTATTCTTTTTAAGCCTTGCTCAATGGAATGTATTATAGCGGGCTTACTCACGCCTTCAATCCTGGCTATTTCCGATTTAGTCATATCAAGAAAAAAATAGGCATAGATGCGCTTTGCCTGTTTTTCCGAAAGGCTGTTGATAGCGGCATACAATTCCTGATTACTCATTTTTCTCTCATAGATCTCCTCTGGCGATAAGACCAGCAGGATGACATCCTTTTCAATACGGTCGCCGATATCGAGGGAATAGTATGCCTTGTGGGCACGCGTACGCTCATGATCTGCATGTTCCTTTCGACTAAGTTGATTTAAAAGTGTAAAAATTTCATTTGTCATTTCAACGAAAAAGTCAGATTTATAGAATGGGTAATAATCCCGCAAATTGATCCTTATCATATATGAACCTCCATTTTGGTTTTTAGTAGAGAAAAACCAAAACAGAGGGAGGAGAGCGACCCCTAAAATGAAACAAATATTTCTTATATTTAACATTAAAATAGCGTACCCGCTTAAAATCCGATGCGCTTGCAGTGAGTATTGTTTTTAATGGTGAGTTAATGTGAAATCGTGTCGATAAGAAAAGTACCGCAATTCCGTTAAGAACTGCGGTGCCTTGACCTTTTTCTAGATTTCTTTTTTTCCATAGTCTTTTTTTAAAAGCATATATCATTTCCAAATCCCCTTAATGGAGAAACGGAATAATATTTACAATTTTTCCTTTAATCCCCATTTATTTCCACAAAGGGGATTATATCGCATGAATTTGTCAAACTCTTATAAAAAAGTTGTCATATACCTATAAGATACCGCAAGTTCTTACAAGTACTGCGTCCTTATGGTCGTAATTATGACTATACTGCAGAAATTTGTCAGTAATCTATAAGATTCTTATGAAGAGCCTATAAAGACATAAAATTAGCTTGATTGTAACAATCAAGCTAATTTTATGTCTTATTATATAATCGTTTTGATACGGTATCCTACATCCCTCACCGTCTGTATGTATTCAGATGAACATGAGGCAGACCGAAACTTTTTTCGAATCCTTGCTACCAAACACCATATGGAATAACTCCCACACATGTTATCTGCTTCGTCGATCCAAACATGTCTGTAAATCTGCTCATGAGTATATACCCTACCAATGTTTGAAATCAGCAAGTGGAGTAGATCAAATTCCTTTCGTGTCAATTCAATCTCATTGCCCTTTAAAAACAGCTTTCTATATTCTACACACATGAATATTTCGTGATATGTAATAATGGTTAAAGGTTTTTCAGCCTGATGATTCAGAACGGTGTATCGCCGGATCAAGGCTCTCCCGCTTGCCACAGCTTCCTCGATGGTAGAAGGGTATGGCAAATATTCGTCTGCACCGAGTTGGATGGCTTCTATTTTTTCGGAGGCATTGTACTTTGGAGACAAAACTAATATCGGCATTGGCTTCATATCGCGCATAAGCTTTAAGTGTAACAAGTATTCTGTATTGCCTGCAACAATTATGACAAGCAGAAAATCCATCTTCATCAGTTGATTTAATGCCGCCTGTGAGGAGTTTACCTTTTTTACGAATATATGATGTTTTAGCCACTCTTTCTGTAGTGCTTCAAAATTGTCGAGACTATCATCTATTGCCAATATCCAATTGTCCATAACACAGGCCTCCTTTCAAAACTATATGTTGAATCACGTCATTTCCATCATCTAGCAGTTAAAGATACTGGCTGTAAAATAATAGATTAAGGCATAGGGTTCCACATCTTAGGGATAATAATTGCTTTGGTTACAGTTGTCTTTATATTCTTAGCGGTAGCGTTCCTTATGGAAAAACATGTTGAAATGGTATCAATAAATTGTCAGGTTTTATATCCGTCTTTTTTATATGCAATTTTGGAAACGCGTGAATTGATAGACAATCTGAATATATAATTGATTTTATCTGAGTAAAATTGTTTAAGGAGTACCGCCACTACTTCATATTGGAAACGGTACTCCTTTAAACATACCTGCCAATTATCCGGCACAATACTGGTATATCAAGAGATTGTCCGCGTAACTAGGGGGTCCCGCGTTTGTGTCGGTTGCAGATGTATATTCAGTGTCGGTATTCCGACACTAATTCGCTATTCTTTCTGATACGATAAGATGCGTCAGATTTCTCCACTATATCTCCGATTAATACTTCTGTAATCAGGCCATAAGAATCTTTTAAGTATGGCGATAGCAATGTACTAAGCGAAATTTGTTTTGAATATATATAATTCCCTTATAAGGATGTTTTCTGCACTATTTCACAGGCTTCTCAATAAGGATACTTCTACAAGTCCCTTAGTCTTTTATTGCTATGTATTATCCCTTCATGGAGAGGTGGAACAAAAATGATAAGTCATCCTTTCTCATTTTAGAATAAGCAGCCGCTCATCCCCTCTCCGCCTGTCATTAGTCAATATCACAGGGAAAGGAATTGTCAACAACAATATCAGCTTGTTCCGGTATTTCCACACCGTATAAGCGTGCCGACAGCTTAGCCCCCTCACGATGGGCTTTGGCAAAATCACCGGTAAATATATCGGCAACTTCTCCTTTAAGCGCCATTACCACATTGATGATGAACTTTATACCAATCTTCCCTGCTACCATCTCCATCCCTTTGTAATACGGATTTTGTACAGCACCAGGAGGAATAGTAATGTGGAGGCCAATGATATAATCTGCCTCATGTGCTTTCTTATTGAGCTGAACCGAAAAATCATACTGGCTTACTTTTACCTTTTTATAGACTTCTGTCCCCACTTTATCAATCAATTCTTCTTCTGTTATGATCCCATGCGTAGCCGACACTGCCCGTATTTCTATATTGTGGAGCGGTACGTAGGAAGCCCGTAAATAACCGATCAGAATAGGAATTATAATTTGGGCCGGGGCGTTCCAGGTATTATCTTCAATAAGAATGAGAATCTTGTCTTTTCGGTTAATCTGCTTGTTTAAGGCTATACATCCCATGGGATTATCAAATTTGCTGAGTAATGGTTCTCTAACTTTTGAGATGGGATAAAATGGTGACTTTCCCACTTCAAACCGTAGAGATTCTTCCAGTATATCAGCAGATAACTGCTTGCTACTATGGGATACTGCAATCGTTCTCATATTTTCATTCATCTTTATATCCATTCCTTTCGCTTCGCTCAAGGCACAAAACGTAATAAAAAGTGCTTTTGAGTGTTATTTATTTTATAATCAATCTCGTAGGATCTTACAGTAAACTAAATCACAGGAGATGAGTGGGCTGTCTGATTTGTCAGATAAGCGCCTTTTTAAACACAAATAAGTATACCTTTTTGTGCTTTATCTTGCCTGATATTCTTAAGGTCCTTGAGCGACTTGTTGATCATCGCCATTTCACCGTCGCCAATTTTACATTTCCCTTGATCTCATTTATTCTTTTTTAAATAAATTTTGTGCTGCCATTTATTTCATTAATCAATTAAGAGATCTTTTCCACAGCGTCCAATTGTTCGATCGATGCGACTAAGCCTATGGCTTTCTGGGCTGCTGATGCTCTATTTTCTATAAGCCTGTCCACATAATTAGCTATTGAAGCAATTCTGCCGGTTATAGTGTAAATTTCATTAATTGATTCATAAGTTCGTGTTGGCGCAACTGGAAACAGGTATAAAAAAGTAGCTGCCGAACAATGAGCTCACATTATCAGCAGTGACCATAGTCCATAAATCCACTTTGCACGGCAGCCCCAGGGAAATGTCGAATTACATTTTGTTGATTCTATAGCATAACGTATTTTGTGACAGTTTAGCTTTTTAACCACTATCCCATAATCGCCTTCTGCTCCTATAAATACAATTGCCATTAGCATAATTCTTCAACCCTAACAAATGGTAAAAGCTCCAATGCAAAAGTATTATCATCTTCCTGGCTACGTGACTGTCTTCAGGACGTGCAATCAATATATTCGCCGAAAGAGACGGTGAAAAGCAAGTCGTCGACGTACTGAAAAAATAACCATAAATGATTTCTTTAGCTGTGCATCTATCTTTTGATTTTTCGCAAAAGTGGTTACTTATAATTCGACAATTGTCAAATTACAGTCTTTTTCTCTTCGTTTTTCTCGAGTTTCTGCTTAACAGCTAATCGATTTCACGCTTATTCCTGTTAACCCCAAAAACCCCAGATTTTTAATATTTCTACAGTGTTTACCGTGTGAAATATTTAGTTCGAGTACTGCTTCACAGACGTCGAAGATCAGTTTAGTTTTGGATATATGTCAGCACAGCCATTGCCGATACGGAAGAAGAAATCAAAAAAAATGATGAAGCCTATGCAATGCCCGTGTTGAAGGGGTATAGAGCGTCGCAGTTAAAGCCGTTTTATACGTCAATAGTTAAAATTTTCAAGGCATGATTACTGAATATATAAATATATTATACAAATAGTAGCTACTATTGTATTTGTATGAGATATAAATTTACAGTGCTTTTTTTGTGCTCTCAACAAATAAATGTATAGCAGATCAATTATTTGTATTCTTATTTAAATTTTTGACTAATGTACCTACAGCTTCCCCACTACTTTTAAACCTACTGAAACTAATAATAGTATCTTGTCTTAGTTCGCATCAAAATGGAGAAGCGGTAACATCAGTTTTATACAAGATTATGGTTGAATGATATTTATAGAAAATAGAATATTTATTAGGTATTAACTTAAAGGAAAGAAAAAAAGCCTTCAAAAAATTGCTATTTCTCTGACTGTAAAGTTTTATTAGTGTTATATCTAGATTTACCCCGAAAATAATAACCGCACATCTCTTTTCTTTGAAGCAACCGTAATTTTCCATTACAACTGCGACATCAGCTGCTTCTGCAAGCTCCGCCACTACCTTGAAAATAAATGAAATACATAGAATCGAATCCGGACTTATTAGAGTCGGGTCTTTTACCATTGTATCAGCACAATTGCCGCCTGGCATGATAAACGTTTTCGATCAGATTTTCCAAAAATACAATTTGAGTTCTTGCATGGAACAAATATAGAAAATGAAGAGTGGCTTGTGAATGGATGTGTTGATTGAGCTTTTGTACGAGTACCGACAAATAAGCAATTGGACGCAATATTTCTTAGAAGAGATCCTATTTGCTACTTTGCCTGAAAATCATATCATGGCTGATAGTCTATTATTTCCCATAAAAAGCATTGTCAGAATACCCTTATATTAGGTCGTAAGAGGGTGTTGAAGATGAGACATCAGAAGTATTTGAAATTCATCAAATTACCCCTGATGTACTATTTGTTTAATAGATGATTATACAGTTATCACTATGGTTGAGAAGGATTAGGTTTCAGTATTTTGCAGGAATTGGTATTGAAAAATAAATCCCGCAGAATAATAATTAAAGGATTGGAAATCCCTTTTTATAGAGATCTGGAGGTTGGGGGTAGAGACAAGAGTATGCTTATAGTTTCAACATAAAGGTTTTTATCATATATACAATCACGGATTTCTGAAAATTATGGCTTGCAGCAATGAAGCACGTAGTTTACAGGTTTGATTTCACTAAAACAGCTACAGCTGAATCTGCTTGACCAGATAAATTTTAATTGCGATAGACAGTTTTTCATAGAATGCCTCGTATGACAGTTCAGGGGAAAGGTTTGAGTGTAATTTTTTAATTCTATAGCGTAACGTATTTTTGTGAAAGTTTAATTTTTTTGCCGCTACCTCATAATCGCCCTCCGCTCTTATAAATGCAATTGTCGTTCGCATATACTCCTCATCATTAAAAATTGGAGATAAAAAGTCCTGCATATATACATGTATGTAAGAATTGTTGACCATTGGAATAAGAAACGATAGCGATCCAATCTTACTATACTTGACATCTTGTTTGTCTAATACTTGGCCTGCGACAAGGGCATAGTATGCTTCTTTAATGCATTGGTTCAATGCCGTATATGTCGGATGAACTTTACTGTGAGCCAACCACATGGAGTCTCGTTTGATGCCGCAAAACAAAAGGGCATTGTTTATGATCACATCGAAATTTTTTTCTTCCTCAATATTCATCGTCGCTATCAGAGCGAGTCCAGATGCGAATTTGCATAACACCACTTTATCTTTAAACTGATCATACATTTGGAAGCTTCGTATTACGCAATCAATTGAAAAAGGATTTTTGTCCGCTGGGTCCAAGATAATAGTTATCTTTGCATTTTTCTGCAAATATGGTGAAATTTTGGAAACAAGATCAGAGACTTCTTCCTCCTCAAGATTTTCAGACAGCATTCTAGATAAATACCCCTCTATCTCAAGGATATTCTTATTGAGTCGTATAGCATCAGTAACCGCGAAAATAATCTCTCTGTAAGTAATACTATCACCAATGCGAAAAATTGGAAAATCATTCTCATCTGCTAACCGACAAATCTCTTTTGGCAGGTCATTATAAAAAACTGGCTTATATGCAAGACCCGCAACTCCGCATTCTATCAAACGACGTATTGTTTGATACAGCTTATCCGAATCATTTTTTGCAAACATGAGGCTTGAGATTACAAAGCTATCTCTGTCAAACAAATTTAAGGAATAGGTATTATCGCGTTCCCATCCAAAATCCAACATATCGATCATTTCAACAGGTTTAAAGAAACCAGATTGTCCCGCGACTGGGACAAATTGCTTCATGCTTTTTAGTGTCAACATGTCTCTGACAGTAATAGCCATAGCTTTACCCTCCAATATAGCAAAATAAATGCATGATATTTTAGTAGTTATACTAATATTTAATAAATTACGTCTATGGATCTAATTCTGTTAAGGTTATAGTTATTGTTTTATTTTCAATAAACTAGTATAAGTGGTTAAGAATCTCATGCCGGAACTTTTATTAAACTCTGTGAAACTAGCCTATAGTATCTCTATTATGTCATACTCTTTTTTTTTGTGCAACGAATATAGTGGATGTCCTGCAAATCACTATCCATATAAGCAACAATGGAAAAAACTTTTGTAATACATGTACCGTTCATTCAATCATTGTGAATAGAAACACATAGGTATATGGAATTCCTATTTTTGTGTCATGTTAATTCCAATTAGTCCTAGATTTTCAACGTTTCTATGACAACAACGTCGTCGATATAGCCATTGTCCATTTTTATATTAGAATGGCCCTACTTTAACATATTCGGCAATTGCCGTCATAATCATTCCGATTATTGTTAGAATTCCGACCAAAGGAAGCACCCATTTGAACCACCTCTGAAAAGGAACTTTTGCAAGGCCCAGAGCAATAATAAGAACATTATAAAATGGCATGATAAGATTAGTAACGCCGTCCCCAAACTGGTATGCAATAACCGCCGTCTGTCTCTGAATATGCAGCAAATCAGCCAGTGGTGCCATAATCGGCATTGTGATAACAGCCATTGCTGAAGAACTTGGTATTGTAACGTTAATTAGTGACTGTACAACAACCATCATCGGACCAACAAGTAAAGTACTCACTCTTTGGAGAGGTATCGTTAAGCCATAAATAATTGTATCCAAAATCATACCCGAAGTCAGTACTTCACGAATTCCGCGTGCAAAAGCCACTATAAGCGCCGCAGCTATCACTGTTTTTGCACCTTCTATGAATTGATCTGCCACTTCACCGAAGCTATATCGATTTGCAATGCCAACAAGAGGTCCGACAATCAGAAAAAAAGCGGCAAGTTGCTGAATCCCCCAAGCCCATTTTATGATGGCAAAGACCATAAACAAAAAGGAAATAACAAATACAGTTATAACTGCTTTGTGTTTTCGGGTCATTACAACTTTTGAAGGGTCATCATGGATTTGAATGCTGCTGTAATCCAAATCTGCCACAATGCTCTTGGACGGGTCTTTTTTTATCTTCTTTGCATAGCGAAGCACATACATTGCAGAAATCATGTATAAAACTGCAAATATAATTAACCTATACCATAAACCCGAAAACATAGGCAACCCTGCGACTGACTGCGCGATCCCTATATTAAACGGATTTGTGAGAGACCCGGCATAACCAATCGAGATGCCTAGTACCATAGTAGCTACAGCCGTTACAGCATCATAGCCAAGCGCAATGGATGCCATCACCATGAACGGCGTAAAAATCATCGCCTCAGATCCCATGCCGAAGGTCGCGGCACAAATAAAGAAAAACAGCATTAAAATTGCAAAGACATATTGACTGTTAGCTTTACCGGCAAATCTTGAAATCATTTTCGCCATTAATGCGTCAACAGCCCCTGTAGATGTAAATACTTGAAAAGTCCCGCCGAGGACAAAGATAAAAATTGTAATATCTGCTGAGTTGATCATACCTTTAATAATGTTAGTCAGCATTTTAACAGGTCCAATGGGATTTGCATCTATTGTGTGATAAGTATTGGCCACGACGATTTCAGTTTTCGCCGCCTCGTTAAATACCCTGTCGTATTGCCCTGCCGGTATAATCCAGGTTAAAACAGCTGCGACAATAATAAGAGCGAAAATAATAGTATACGGGTGAATATCCCAGTGTTTTTTTAGCTTTTTGCTATCATTAACTATTGTGACTGCTTCATTTTTTTTCATTGCTTCGGCCTACCTTTCAAATAAATTCGGACTGTTTTTTATAAATTTTTAGTAATTTTTTTCCTGTATCAGCATAGTAGATTATCAATTCCAAGCCCGTCCCTGATAGTCTTGGATTTTAAACGATTCTACGATGACCTTACCTCAATAAAATAGACAGTAAGAGTCCCAAATTTTTAACGGTTTGCTCAATGTTATTATGCAGCTTTATTCATTTATAAAGGAGGCCCATATCCGTTCGTTGAATGTGTCCTGTGCCGATTGAAAAAAGCTTGATATATTCGAATACAACTTTTCAGCCTCTTCATGAGTGTTAAAAGAGTAATCAATAAACTATTTTATTTTAGTTTGCCCCAAAAGGATTCCATACGTGCATTATCATAGAAGTTGACTCTTCTGCCATTTTTCTTACAGTTGTTTCTCCCGATAATACTTTTAGTACCACTTGTTCCATGAATGCTTTATCAAATTTCTTTTATTCTCCAATTTTTGATCCCTTCACTTTTATTATAGAGGAATTCTTGGTGTCCATCAAAGTTGCGCAGGGTTAGTTTTATGCAAAATTGTTATCATGAGACATTTATAGAAAATAGGTTATTTATTGTTATCACTTAACTTAAAGAAAAAGGAAAGCCTCTCATTGTATTTATACGGTTGAGAAGCCTTTTAAAACTGAATATGCTTTTAAGTGCTGTGACAGGTACGGGTGAATCTTAGTCTAAAAAAATATAGTTGATTAAGATATATTACTCGCATATATCTTTATCAACCATCTGCAATAAAAATTGAAAGATCCGTGGTAGGCTAGAGGAGATAACAAATTTTCTTTATGATATATGATGATATTAGAGAAATATCCGAGTTCCAGTGAAATTGGTGCTAAATTTTAAATATTAAAACCGAACTCTCAAGTTCCTTAATCGTTTTTTCAAGATCCTGTGCAAATGAAGCCATATCCTCTATACAGCATAATTGCTCCTGCGCTGCAGCCGTGACCTCTTCGGATGCGGCTGCTGTTTCTTCCGACACAGTAGATATACTTTGAATGGAATTGATTGCATGTTCTTTATTCGCTTCCATCTCCAAAATACCGGTCATGATCTGATCGACTTGACCCTTAAGATTCTCCATTGAATTTTTTATATTATTGAATACATTGGTAGTATTCTTAACAGCTTCATTCTGAGATTTGAGAATATCTTCCGTAGTTGCCGCCTTTTCTACTGCCTTTATCGTTCTATTCTGCGTATTTTTTACAATAGAAGCTATTTCATGGGTTGCTTTCAATGACTGCTCGGCAAGTTTACGCACTTCATCTGCTACAACCGCAAAGCCCCTTCCCATTTCCCCTGCCCTAGCTGCCTCTATCGCTGCATTCAGTGCAAGTAAATTAGTCTGATCAGCTATCTCCTTTATTACTACTACAATCTTTTCAATGTTCTTCGAATGTAAATCAAGTTCTTTTATGTCTACCATTATTTCTCTAGCCATCTGTGTTGTTTCATATGCCTTTTGATCTAAATATTCTATTGAAGAAAAACCATCCTGAGTCATTTCCATAGTACCTTTTGTAAGCTTATCAATGATCTTTGCATTTTCTGTTACATGATTTATTTTCTCTGCCAGCACACTGATTTTCTGAACCCCAAGCTCCGCATCAGCTGCTTGAGTCATCGCCCCCTGAGATATTTCCTGTATAGAGTGGGATATATTCTGTGAAGCCGAGGAAACTTCTTCTGAATTTATTGATACTATTGATACGGAATCAGTAATCTTTTGTGTAATACCCACGATCTTTTCCACGAGAAGTCTCATGTTTCCAATCATAGAATTGATGCTTTGTGACAGTATGCCAAATTCATCTCTTCGCTTTGTAACACAGTTAACTGTGAGATCTCCAGCTGCTGCTTGTCCAGCCGCAGAAATAATGCCCTTAATTGTCTTACTCATTCCTGTTGCCAGATAAATGCCAATTCCAAATGCAATCAAAATTGCTAAAAGAACAATTATTATTGTTGTTATAGCAATAGATCGAGAAGCGGCACTCAAACTTGAAACCGGAATCAATCCTATGAGAATATAGTCGTTTCCTTCCAGTTTGCTGTAGGAGGCAAGATATTGCTTGCCCATATATGTGACTATTGATGATCCACTCATGTTTTTACCAGAAAGTATATCCGTATAAAACTTCTGATCAGTTATTTTTACTTTACTATCTTTATTAACATCCATAATAGCATGTGAAATAAAATCCCGTTTGTCTGGGCTTATAAGGTGCAATTCGCTTCCTTCACCAAGATCCTTACATATACCGGATAAAAATTCACCGATATGTTTCTGATTCAAGTCAATGACAATGTATCCCACGGTTTCTCCCGTATCAACGTTCTTTATAGCCCGTAAAACCGATGAAAAATATTTAATTTCAGAATCATATGAAGCATTCCCGCTACCGTTAATACTATCCAATTCACTGTGCAGTCCTACCCAGACTGGTGATTGATCTGCTTCTGTTATCTTTTTTGCCAACTCCGTGTTCTTTAATTTATCCATGGTTATTCCGCTATAAATGCCTGAAAACATTATAGAATTGTCTTCAGCGGCAATAATCGAAATGTTGTAGATATTTTTATTTGCACTTATAAATGATTTAATTCGTTGTTCAATTTTCTGTTTGATCTGAAATGATGATAAAAAATCCATTTTTGTTTCAATTTGTGAATCATTTATATTTTGGGGGATTAGATAATTCTGAAGATCTTGATCTGTAAGTATCTGCATTGATGTATCAGCAATGTTCGAGAAAATAGCTTCAATATACTTACCAGTGCCATCCATTGTCGCTGAAGTTGAATTTTGAGCTATTTGAAAGACTGCATCAGACGATTTTACGTATGATGTTATACCTAATACAATAATCAAAAGTATGGGTACCATAAATGCTGCTATAAGCTTAGCGCGTATACTTGTAGGTTTTTTTATCCCCGACAAAAGTGTAACAGTACATCTGAATACTTTCATAATTAAGCTTGGCGTTCTTTTATTAATCTTCATAACCTAACTCCTTTTCCATCTATTGTATAGATAGTATCTATCCGAAAGTTATATAGCCTTCTTATCCTTTTATTGACTCTTTATAGCCCGTATCTGCTTTATCTCTCAGATAAAGCAGAATCATCCCGATACATATTACCGTTGCTGTACCAAAGACAAAAAAGCCTATATTTGCGCCGTACTTTTCTATAAGGAAGCCTGCAAAAAGATTTCCGGCCAGGCCTGTGCCATAAAACGCCAAAATGTATATACTCATCGTCCTGCCTCTGTATTGGTCGCTGGAAGTCAACTGGATGATGGAATTGACAACGACTAAAAAAAAGGAATTACAAAATCCGAAACAAACCAAAGCAATCATGGCTAAGTAATAGTGATGCACAAAACCTAAAACGATTAAAAATGTACTTAACAGCACAGCACTTCCGTAAAGTCCCTTTTTGTTCGGCTTATTTTTCGCTTTTATGGACAGATATACTGCAGCAATAACTGCACCAATGCCCATTGCAGAAAGCAGGGAACTGAATCCGCCGGCTTCCTTACCTAAAACGTCCTTGGCAAACACGGGAATCAAAACACTGATATTCAGTGCAAATGTTCCTACTGCAAGCATGCTCAGTATGGCACCCGACAGTACTTTATTTTCAGCGATATATTTTATACCATCCAATATTTCCGATACAACATTGTTTGTGATATTACGGATATGTTTTGATTCGGTCTTAATGGCAAATAACAAAAACAAAATTGGGATGCTAAGCATCCCGCTCAATAGAAAGCAAAAAAAGGTTCTGGAAAATGCCATGATGATTCCTGATATGGCCGGACCGATAATCCTAGCAATATTAGATACTGCAGAATTCAGCGCCGTAGCTCCCAGTATGTCGTCTTTCCCCACAAGCTCAATAAAGAACGACTGTCTGGTAGGTAAATCCAATGTATCCGCACACCCTTTAAGTGCAACCAGAGCCAATATATGCCAATACTGAATATGATTTGTCCAAATCAATATTGCAAGAATAAAAGGCTGAAGCATCATTATAATTTGAGTTGTAATAAGGATCCTTTTTTTTGCAAACCGGTCCACAAAAACACCGGCATGAAGAGATAAAACAAGGTATGGTGCAAATTGGACCCCCCCCAACAGACCTAATAAAAAAGGAGAACTTGTCAGACTGTATACCAGCCACTGCAGCGCAGTTGTTTGAACCCAGTAAATGATAGAATTGAGACATTGTCCATACCAGAAATATCTGAAATTCCGGTGTCTCAGTACCGGGAAGCCGTATATAATTTTACTCTTCACAAGCTTTATCATACTTTCCGGCCTTTCTGCAAAATTATATCAGGTCTGATGATGCTGTCTCACGCGAACGCCTCCGTGCCGTGGCGGCGATGCGCGGGCGCTTTGGCTACTATCAGTCCCTCAAGGGTTAAATATTCGAAATTAGCACGACTGGTTATATAAAAAACAAGCCACTTGTCTGCCTTCTACTTCTTTCATCTCAGGGCATTGAGTCTTGCAGATATCCATGCAGCTTTCACATCGGGGATTAAACCTGCACCCTTCGGGAGGGTTGATGGCGCTGGGCACTTCGCCTTTAATACTCGTTAGATCTTTAACGTTTTGCGTTTTCATGCTTGGTATGGCATTAAACAAAGCTTTGGTATAAGGATGCTTCGGATTATGGAATATTACGTTTGCCGGACCGTATTCCGCTATTTTCCCCAGATACATGACGATAATATTATTCGCCATATAATTTACTACTCCCAAATCATGAGAGATAATTATATATGTCAGCTGCAGTTTTTCCTTCAATTCATCCAATAGGTCCAGTATCTGAGACTGGGATAACACATCTATTGCTGAAGTAGGTTCATCTAGTACGACTAGTTTTGGATGTACCGATAAGGCCCGAGCAATTGCAATCCTCTGTCGCTGGCCGCCGCTAAACTCGTGGGGGTATTTATAAACAGAATCTCTGGGCAAGCCAACCATTTCAGCCAAATCCTGCACAGCATTCAGGTATTCGTCACTATTCAGCTTTTTATGCACTTTCAACGGTTCCCCTATGATATCTTTGATCAACATCCTGGGATTCAAAGACCAAAAAGGGTCCTGAAAGACAATCTGCACGTCTTTTCTGGCTTCCCGCAGCGCATTTTTTTTCAGTTTAAAAATTTCTTCCCCGTCAAACAAAACCTTTCCTTCGGTAGGCTGGTGCAGAAACAAGAGTGTATTAACCAAAGTTGATTTCCCGCAGCCCGATTCACCCACAATGCCTAGGATTTCTCCCTTTTTTAAAGTGAAATCAACGCCGTCAACGGCTTTTACGTAAGAACCTTTTTTCTTCATGAATTGATTTTGGACAGGAAAATACTTCTTTAATGATTCAACTTCCAAAATATTGGTCTTCTCTTTACATTCGTCAGGCTGACCGGAGTTTTTTTCTTTCGCTTTTTCCGGCGTTACTGATTCGATCAACAGTTTGGTATATTCATCCTTCGGATTGTTGATAATTTCTTTGGCATTTCCCCTTTCCACAATGATACCGTTCTTTAATATCGCCATGTCATCGCATACAGCTGAAACAAGACTCAAGTTGTTGGCGATAAACAAAACGGTGACATTAAATTTTTCCTGCAATTCGTGGATGAGTTTTAAGATACCTGCCTGAATTGTCACATCTAAATTTCTCGTGGGCTCATCGGCAATAATCAGTTCCGCCCCGCACAGCAAAGCCATTCCGATAATAATTCTCTGCCTTTGCCCCCCGCTCAATTCATGTGGATATTTTTGAATGATTTTTTCAGGATCAGGCAATTTCACAGTTTTAATCATTTCCAGCACTTTTTCCTCTGCTTCTTTTTTCTCTATCTTTTGCTGTTCCAGCAATATCTTTCTCATCTGGTAACCCACGGTAAAAACAGGGTTTAATGCTGACATTGGGTCCTGAAATATCATTGATATTTTCCTGCCCCTGATTTTACATATGTCGTTTTCTGATTTTGCCAGAATATTTTCGCCATCCAGCCAAATTTCTCCAGAGGCAATTTCACCCGGCGGTACCGCCAGCAATCTTTGAATGGTTAAAGCCAAAACCGTCTTTCCGGCACCGCTTTCCCCTACGACTCCAAAGGCCTTTCCTTTTTCAATCCCTATATAGTCTATATCTAATACATTTTTGCTTCCTTCAAAGGTTTTGTAATTTACTTTTAAATTTTTGATCTCTAAATATTTACTCATGCCGTACCTCCTAATTCTTTCTCGTCTTGGGATCAAGCACTTCTCTCAATGCGTCGCCAAGCAGATTGAAGGTCAACACAGTAGTAGATATGGCCAAGCCCGGAAATATACTGTACCACCAGGCATTCATTACATAGTTTTTACTGGTGCTGACCATTAAACCCCACTCCGGTGTCGGCGATTGGGCTCCTAGCCCGAGAAAGCTTAAGCTAGCCAAGGTGATTATCACCGATCCCATATCCATAGAAGCCTGTACTATAATTGGAGCCATACAATTAGGCACTATATGCCGGAATACAATGGCCATTTTTCTAGTCCCGATGGCTTCCGCTGCTTTGGCAAACTGCTTTTCTTTTACCGATACGGCTTGCCCCCGCATTAATCTGGTATACCACGGCCAGTAGGAAACGATAATTGCGATCTGTGCATTACCCACCGATGGTCCCAAGAGGGCTACTATCGCTACTGCCAACAGCAACGAGGGAAAGCTCAGAAAAGTATCGGTGATTCTCATAATCACATCATCGACCCAGCCTCCCATTGCCCCTGCCACAGCTCCTAAAAATACTCCGATCAACAGGGCAAAAAATATCGTGACCGTAGCTGTAAACAGTGATATCCTAACACCAAATATGATTTTACTTAATATGTCCCGGCCAAGTTCATCCGTACCAAACCAATGCTGTGCCGAGATGGGGGCCAAACTGATTTCCGGATGAGTCGCATAACC
>LOES01000242.1 GCA_001515955.1 Clostridia bacterium BRH_c25
CGCCTGCCAAACTTCCGGCAATGATTGCAACCGGAATCAAAACAATTTTCCAGCTTAAGATACGGATATATTGAAATACAGTACGGTTCATTCCGAAGCTGATACCCACACCTGTATATAGAATAATCAGCGACCCGGTAAGCGTATAATTCAAGATAAAAGACCGTTGCAAGGGAAATATTGCATAGCCGGACAGTATTCCCAGGATAATGCATGAGGGCATGATCCATATAAGAGGGGATGGAATACCGGTCATCTGATTAATGCCGATATTTTGGCAGATAAGCTTTTGTTGGACTTCTTCCAGAGGCAGAATCGTTTTCTCCAGCAACACTGTAAAGAATATACTGAATATAATAGCTGACAAGGAAGTGAAAAGGCATCTGAAGCCAAACAATCCCAAGCTGCTTACAAGGGAATCGTTACTTCCTATTTTGATACCGAGAGTAAGCATTAAAACAACCAAGCCCAAATTTATAAGCGGATCTACGAGCCTTACAATATGTTTTACCCAACTGCTGACTCCTATCAATGCTCCAAGTCCAAGACAGATAAAAGGAAACCATGACATATATACAACCCCTTTCATATAACCCTATTAAAGCAAATTCTATGCCAATTTGACAAGTATCAGACATATGATTTACCCATTCATGATAAGTAGCACCTATGAGAGTGCTGTTTTGGGATCATCGTAACCTTGCTAGCTGCTTTAAGAATGATGGATGTATAAAAATGATTTCGCAATTTGTTGATTAATGGTATAATTTAGGTATAGTATAAAGAGCGAATAAATTTTGGCAGGTGAAGCTAATGTATAAAATCAACAGCGAAAGTATAGGAGATGTAAAAAAGTACGTATGGCATTATAGAAAAGACAATAGCGAGCATGGACCCTTTACCTATGAAGATATTATTGAAATGGTTAAAAAAGGCGAAATCGGTCCTGATGACTATGTATTGAAGTTTGGTAACAGGAAGTTCATCAAGGTCTCTGAGGTGCAAGGGCTTTTAGACGTGGTTGAACAGCCGGCAGAAAACCAGGATGAGCAGGCGGAAGAACCCGAGGAGCAGGTGGAAATGCCGGAAGAGCAGGTTGCTGTGAGCAATGAAGAAACCAAAGAGGAGTTTCATGCATTATTTGAGAATAGGGTGACACATATACAACAAAAACATAAGAAAGAATTCTCCGGTCAGAAAATTGCTGTGATTATTGCCGGGATAGTTATTTTATCCCTGGCAGCCTGGTTATTGACACGGATTCTGTAGAACCCGAAAAGCCTTGATTTATCAAGGCTTTTCGCTAATTTTGAATTAGGAGATTACTGATTTGAATAGCTTAGAAACCCAAGGTCCGCAAGTCACTGTTCATGACAGGAAAACAATTAACAAAAAAATAGCATCCATGATTATCCCCATAACTATAGAGAATGTGCTTCAGATGGTGGCCGGCATTGTTTCCATGGGTATGATAGGAAGAATAGATGCATTGTCTATAAGTGCTTTGGGGATAAGTATGAGAATCACTCAGATCATATGGGCACTGTTCAGGGGAATTACTATAGGGGCAACGGTTTTTGTTGCTCAATATTATGGTGCGGGAGAAATGTGCAAGGTCAGGAATGTCATTAAGCAGACACTTCTATCCAGTATTGTTGTTGTGGTAATACTGCAGCTGATAGTATATACGCAGGCACCAAGGCTGCTTATGGTGTTCAATCCCAAGCCGGAACTCTTAAGGCTTGCAACTGAATATATCAGAACCGTTTCCTTTGGATTTCCGTTCCTTGTGATAATGCTGGTAATCGGAGGCTCCATGCAGGGAATGGGCAATTCAAAAATCCCAATGTTCATTACCATGATGATGAATGTGGTCAATATAGCTGTAGGATATACCGTTATATTCGGAAAGCTTGGAATAACTCCAATGGGAGTAAGAGGTGCTGCCCTGGCTACTGTTGCTTCCCAAGCAACTGCTGCAGCTCTTGGACTATATATTATCTTCAATAGAAATGGAGTGCTTAGGGGTTCCCTTAATAAGAAAATACTGTCTGTTGATAAGCAACAGATTAAAGAGGTATACAGAGTAGGACTTCCTACTTCCATGGAGGCCATATTCTGGCAGCTTGCCGCAATTTTGCTTACAAGGGCTATACTGACCTTCGGGGAAACGGCTTTTGCCGCCCATCAGCTGGGTTTGCAGGCCGAATCAATATCCTATATGCCTGCCGCAGGCTTTGGAGTAGTTGCGACTGCACTTATCGGTCAGGCTTTGGGAGCAAAGGACAAAGACCTTGCGCGCCGTTACCTTCGCCAGATACTCAAAGGTGCTCTATGCATCACTGCTTTATGTGTAATAGTGCTGATAGGTTTTCCGAAGGTAATGATGTCGGCATTGACAGACAATAAGGAGATAATTGAGTTAAGTGCCATTTACCTTATGCTGATGGGCTTGGTGCAGTTCCCTCAGAATACTACCGGAGTTCTGGCCGGGGCTATGAGGGGAGCGGGTTACACCAAGGTGCCTATGATGGTTGCAGGGATAGGTCTGTGGGGGGTGCGTGTGCCTTTTGCACTTCTTGTGACCTATGTATTCAAACAGACTATTATAGCTATATGGATAGTAATATGTATAGACTTGGTATTCAGATTTCTTGTATGTTTCTTTTACTACAGGAGCAAAAATATATATGAGAGCCGTCTGATGGCAGATAATAAATAAAACTATGGACAACACATATACATAAAAAAGTTTGGCAGTAGTGTAAAAGCCCTCCTTTCCTGCTTAAGATACAGAGAGGGAGGGCTTGCTTTCACCTATTTGAATTTCAGAGAGTCCCAGATGTCGGAAAGTAATTTCTTATTCTTTTCGCTGGCTCTCAGGTCCTGTAAAAACAATCCGACTTCGTAGGTAGTACCATTTTTACTAAATATGTAGCTGCACATATTATTGGTAAGCTCACCCTGTATCATACTGATATCATACTTTGTAATTCTTACACCCTTGTCAGTAATTATTTGTTTGCCATTATAGGTTAAAGTATCTGCAACTGAAGCGGCCTGCTTAAGAGAATCATCTATCTGTTTATTATATTCCTGCTCCGATACCCCTTTCTTCGCTATAATTATTACACCCATATATGAATCGCTGTTTGTATAATATTCAGCATAATTATCTGATGATGGAGCTTTTGACCAGTTTACCGGTACTTCAAAGGAAAACCCGTTAGCTTTGTTGTCTACAAATCGTACACCTTCGGACTTGATGATGCTGTCGGGGTCCAGAAAGCTCCCTAACTCCTCCGGGTCCGGTTCGCTGAAATTGAATGTTCCTAATAAGCTGTTGATAGAGCTTTGTACTATCGCGTTGTTGTAGGACTTGTTGGTTAGATAGTTTAGTTCATATCTATAGCGTTCTCCTGCAATAAATATATTGTAGGAATAGGTTGTTTTGCTGTTAAGCTTCGTGCTGCACACTATTTTCTTGGCCTTGGTGCTATTTATTGTGATGTCCTCGGTCTCAAGAATCTTGACCAGCTCCGGATTGTATTCATTTTCAATATATTGAAGCTCTCTCTCATTCCACTTATCAAGTGAAAATTCATTTTCCAAAGAATACATGGATATGGTAAAGGAATCACTATTTGTTGAAGGGCCTTTGTAAGGTGACGTAAAGGTGACCTGGTTCTCCTTTCTGCCATAATCGTACTTATACCAATCTGCAGGGATCCTTGCTGAGAACTTAAGCTTTTTGTCCTCATAAATCCGGCGTCCATCCGCTGCAATATCGGAAAGATCCTCAGTACTGGAATCATTTTTAAATTCAGGAATGAAGGAATCCAGAATTGCTGTAAGCTCTTTGTTGTTCTTATACTTATCAGCATCTTCAATTACAAGGGAAAGCTCATATACCTTGTTATCCTTTATAAAATTCCTTTCTTCATATATTGCTTCGTCATCCTTGTAAACTATTTTAAAGTAATCAAGACCATTCCTGGTTGACTTTTCCTGGCTTATCAGGGTGTATTCACTTGCATATTGAAGCTCACTTTCAACGAGTGTTTCAAAGGTTTCATCAGCACCCTGATCATATACCGAAAGACTGATGGTATATGATTCATCTATAGCCTCAAATGTATTGTATGAACCGTTAAAACTCCTGTAAGATATTTTCACATCCTTCGGCAATCGCATTGACCAGTTATAATAACTGTCTCCCACTATTTCCTTTGTGGTCTTCTTGAGGAGCAGCGAAAAATCCTTTATGCTGTTATCTCCTGCTGTTTCCTTAATGACGGTTATATACCCGGTATCGCTGGCCACTGATACTTCACCGCCGAAGTTTTCAACAACAAACCTTAAGGGCACCATAATACTTCCGTTTACTGATACAGGAGCCTGTGAAATTGTTGTCTTGATGCCATCTACTGTTGCGTCTTTACTGCCAATATGCATCACAATTGTAGAACCACCGTATTTGAGTGTTATGCTTTTACCATCCGTACTCTTTTCAAAAGTTATATTCATTGTTTTTATGATAGGGTCCAGGCATGACATCAAAGTGTCCTGTTTCATAAAAGGTTTTTCAAATTCCAGCTCTTTGCCGTTTAATTCGTAGACTTCACTGTTTTCCTTTAAAATCAGGGTAGAAGTGCCGTCGGTATCTGCCCAAACCTGTCCGGCTGTGATAAGAAGGCAAAGGACTAATGCCATTAATAATGCTGCTATTTTTTTCATTTTCTCCTCCTAATCTTCTTCATCGAGCTTAATATCGACGAATTGGATATTCCCGTCTTTTTCTATTTTTAGTTTTATACTTATCCCTGGCAGATATTTCTTCATTTCCTCGTTAAGGTCCACAATGCTGTTGATTTTAATGCCGTTTATGTCATAAAGGATATCACCGTCTTTTAGCCCTGCAGCTTTGGCCGGGGAATCATCCTCTACAGCAACAATTCTAATGCCATCCAAGGATGGCAAGCCTATTTTGGCAGCCCAACCCTCCTCGAAAACAGCACCTGTATAAGGCCTTATTATCCTGCCGGATTTATCGAACTGTCCGATAACATAGTTCACTGTATTTATTGGTATTGAGAAGCCCATGCCCTCAATGCCGTTCCCTATGAACTTGCTTGAATTGATTCCTATTACTTCACCCTTAAGATTGACCAGAGGCCCACCGCTGTTTCCGGGGTTTATGGCCGCATCGGTCTGAATAAGTCTATAGAAGCTATTTATTCCTCTGTTTACTCCGCTTATTAT
>LOES01000243.1 GCA_001515955.1 Clostridia bacterium BRH_c25
GACACTAGATCCTAAGTCTAGCGCGTCTGCCAATTCCGCCAACTCCGCATGTTTTTATGGTGACTCACCGGAGAATCGAACTCCGGACACCATGATTAAAAGTCATGTGCTCTACCAACTGAGCTAGTGAGTCTCAAATCTATATTGGCTGGGGTGGCTGGATTTGAACCAACGAGATGCCAGAGTCAAAGTCTGGTGCCTTACCGCTTGGCTACACCCCAAAGTATTGTTTGGGGTGGGTAATCGGGCTCGAACCGACGGCCTCCAGAGCCACAATCTGGCGCTCTAACCTGCTGAGCTATACCCACCATAAAATTATGGTGCGCCTGAAGGGAGTCGAACCCCTGGCACACGGATTAGAAGTCCGTTGCTCTATCCAACTGAGCTACAGGCGCATGTTATGGAGCGGGTAGAGGGAATCGAACCCTCGCGGTCAGCTTGGAAGGCTGAAGTTCTACCATTGAACTACACCCGCATGTCATTGGCGCACTGTATTAGTGTCGCCGACAATTATAGATTATAACAAAGTTTAGTATGCGTGTCAACTGATTTTAGGCTTATTTTGTTATGCAATTTATAGCATATAAAGTACTTCAGGCACCTGTATATTCTTGACATTTCAAATTGTTTTTATTCCTTATAATATATGACCTATCTGAGCTTCTTCACAAATTCCTTAAGGGCATTAGCTCTATGGCTTATTTTGTTCTTCTCTGATAAATCTATCTCAGCCATGGTTCTGCCATAGCCATCAACTATAAAGAGCGGATCATAGCCAAAGCCGTACTCTCCCTTTTCTATATAACCAATCTTTCCATATACATAACCTTCTGCTGTTATCTCCCGCCCTTCAGGATATACTGCAGCAATTGCAGAGCAAAACCTTGCGCCCCTCTTGTCATCCGGTATGTCCTTTAATGCTTCCTTCAGCTTTTCATTGTTTTTTTTATCCTTGTCCGCTCCTGTTTCTCCTGAATACCTGGCAGATCTCACCCCTGGCTGTCCCCCTAAGGCGTCGACTTCAAGGCCGGAATCATCGGCAATTGCCGCTTCACCTGTCAACCGCTGAACTTCTCTTGCCTTTATAAGTGCATTTTCAATGAAGGTTTCACCATTCTCCTCAATTTCAATATTCAGCCCGGCTTCCGCCAGTGATATGATCTCTACGCCTTTATCCTTCAGTATTGCTCTTATTTCCTCGAGCTTATGACTGTTATTTGTTGCTGCTATCATCTTCAACTTTTTTACCTACCTTACCGACAATCTCACCAAGGGACTGCTTCTGTACCTCAATTAGATCCTTTATGCCCTTCTCTCCAAGCTCCATCATTTCCTGCAGTTGTGCCTTGTTGAAGGGGCTCTCCTCTCCGGTGCCCTGAATCTCAATAAATTCTCCCTTATCGGTCATCACCAGGTTCATGTCGACCTGACAGGTTGAATCCTCTGCATAGTTAAGGTCCAGTATTGCTTCGTCATTCTTTATTCCTACACTGACTGCTGCGATAAATCCATTTAGCGGTATTGTTTTGAGCTTTTCCTGCTGCACAAGCTTGTTAAGTGCATCAACAAGAGCTACAAAGGAGCCGGTAATGGATGCTGTCCTTGTGCCGCCGTCAGCTTGTATAACGTCACAGTCTATGTAGACTGTCATCTCTCCCAGTCTCTCAAGATCAACTATTGAGCGCAGCGCTCTTCCGATAAGCCTCTGGATTTCCATTGTTCTTCCATCGATTCTTCCCCTGACTGACTCCCTCGGCTTACGCACTTCGGTTGATCTGGGGAGCATTCCATATTCACTGGTAATCCAGCCCTTGCCTGTTCCCTTTACAAAAGGGGGCACCCTCTCGTCAACAGAAGCAGTACAAATGACTTTTGTATCACCCATTTCTATAAGTACTGAGCCCTCCGCATGTTTTAAATAATTTCTTGTTATTTTTACCGGTCTGATCTGGTCCTTGCTTCTTCCGTCTATTCTCTGCATCTGTCTTCCTTCCCTTCATATGGCAGGCATGAAAACCTGCCTCTATTAAGGCGGGCGTGGAAACCCGCCCCTACATGCGCGCAAATATAATTTTTTATTTTTGATGCCATTTTGATATTATGTTTGCTTATGTATTATTCCAAAAACGCAATAGATTTATTTTGCCCTTTCCTCCCAAAATAGCCTAAAAGCACATAGCTTGTCAACCTTTTGTTCTAAAATAACCCACTTTAATTTTAAAGTGGGTTATTTATTTAAAATATGTATTTACTCGTAAAAATTTACAAAAACCGGAACATCAAGATAATTGTCAGCCCCCACACCATCGGTGTCCTCTACAATTTTGCCATTTACAAATATTTTCGCTTTTGAAACCTCTGGAAATTCCTTCAGCGTAAGTGTTACCGCCTTTATCATCGCATTTTCAGCTGCTTTGTCTCCTTGTTTGGCTAATATCTGCTCTGAGAAATTTACAAAAGCCATTCCGTCATTTACCTGTACTCCCAGAAGCTGTGTCCCCTCAGGGAAAGAACTGATCAAGCTGCTGCCGTCTGTGGGTCCCTCAAGCAGTGCGCTCATTGCAGCCTCTGCTCTGTTTTCGAAGCCTGATACTACTTTTGTTACCGGAACAAAGTATGCATATTCTCCGCTTCCCTTTTTATGATAGTATACCACAACCTTAGACAGCTTTTCACCTGGGTCTTCAACAGCCTGTAAATTAATTTCGGTTCTCTTCAGACCCGACTCCAATTTTGTCCCTTTAGGCATTTCTTCTATTGCTATACCATCTACCCTGATTTCCACTGATTTTATATTGGGAAACTCAGTCAAGGTATAGACTACTGCCTTGATTCCCAGCTCCTCAGCCTTTTCGCTGCTGAAGTTCAGGAATTCCTTTGAAAAATCGATTATTGCCAAGCCGCTTTCCTTTATAACTGCACCATTGATCTTTGTATCCATTGGAAGTGTTGGTGTCAAGCCGGCAGCACTTAAGTCCTGTGCCTTTTCAGGACTGTAAATAAGCGCTGATAATGCTGTTTTTGCTACGCCAAGATCGCCTTTGGGTATATATCTCATTACAGGTACAAGGAAGTTTTCGCTGTCTTTGTAGTAGAGCACTGTCGCCCTGCTGTTCTCCGGCTGGGAAAAACTGACTTCACTCATGCTCTGTGCCTCTTCCTGCACCGGTTCCTTATTGTCATCTATCGTATCAGGTTTTTTATTAAAGAAATCCCGTAAGGAAGTCAGCGGGTTGCTGCAGCTTGCAAGAACCAATGTGCAACATAAAAGTAGTGCTAATAATAGTACAAGCTTTCTGTTCATCCATTTCACCCCTTATTTATTTTATCAATATATTATATTAGCCTTGTAAGGGGTATATTCGTGAATTAATAGTTGATATTAAAAGACCCTGAAGCTTCATACAAGCTTCAGGGTCCATTGATTCTAATCAGTTGTCTGTCACATTGTCCTGAGTTGGAACTTGTTCTGTAACAAGTCTGCCTCCCTCAGAATTCTGATCTGCTCTCCCAAGACTATATGGGTTCTGAGGTACGGGTGCTGCATATATGGCATTAACATCTATGTCCAAATTGATCTGTTCAATTTCCTGGTAGTACCTCACTATGGAAGCTGCCAGTGCTCTTGCTGCCATTTCTCTGTATTCATCCTTCTTGATCTGTTCAAACTCTTCAGCGTTAGTAAGGAAACCCAGCTCCGCAAGTATCGCAGGCATCTTCGTCTTGTTCAAAACATGCAGTCCCGGCCTCGGTGTTATTCCTCTGGACGGTCTCTTCAGGGCTTCGGTTATTTCACTATGGAACAAGTTTGCCATTTTTCTGTTGTCTATGGGATACTCATCGGTTATTTCATTTGGATAGTACAGTGTTTCTATGCCCTTGGCACTATTTGTGAATGCATTGAAATGTATGCTCATGAAGAAATCCACATAGTTGTTGTTCGCCATTCCTGATCTGCTGGCCAGATCCACATACCTGTCATCACTTCTTGTCATCATTGTATTGAAGCCCAGATCCTTTAGTATCCTGTTCAATCTCAGCGCCACATCCAGGTTAAGCTCCTTTTCAGTAGTCTTCTTGTCTATGGCAGTTGCACCGGGATCCTTTCCTCCATGTCCGGGGTCAATAAGCACTGTAAGCTGGTTGGCACTTTCGGCCTTATCCCTGAATTTTACACTTACCAGCTTTGTTACTGCCGGAGAGAGAAGCTCATATTCCACAGTTGGCCTCATCTTAAAAGCTGCCACTGTATATATCTTATCCCCATGTGTTTCTTTAGTTACTGTAACTTGCTCCATTATATTGTCGTTTATTTCATAAACCTTCTGTTCCACCTCAAGATCCTTCGGTATCATTATCTTGAGGGTTCTGGTGTCATTATCAATAATGGGCTGATATTCCACTTCAACTCCAGGGCTTAAGTCAATGAAGGCTGAACTGTAATATTTCTTGTAATCGAAAAAGGAGAAAGGGATATTGGAAACATATACCTTGGTCAAGCTTCCCTCAGTCTCATAGTCATAATACATACCCGGCTCCAGATCAAGGACTACACGGGCAACTCCCACGTCTGCCTGTCCTGTCCTTATGGTTTTGACATAAGGTGTTTTGGTCTCCACAGTCTGCTGCTCACTCAGTACTGATTTGTATACATCCACTACCAGCCTCTCAGGGTTCTCCAATCTAAATACATTGGGTTCCATATCCTGGCTTCCCCTTATCATAAGCACATCTCGGCCTTCCTCTTTGGCAAAACTGACAGGGTTTATTATATTGGCATATATCAGGGATACCATTTTCTTATCATTGGACTGCACAAGCTTGCATCTTGTCTGATCCTCCAGGTCTATTACAACCCTCACCACATTGGGTGACTTGCTGAATTGTGCTACCCTGGCCCTGATTACACCGCCTTTTCCTATCTCTTTGGTTTCAAATTCAGTATTCAGGGTGGAATCTT
This sequence comes from Clostridia bacterium BRH_c25, assembly GCA_001515955.1. The sequence continues at coordinate 4,961 of LOES01000243.1, forward strand.
CTATATCTACTACCATCCTGTCCGGATTAACTATTGTAAAGCTTTTGTATCTTACCGGGTTGTCCGCAACAATGTTAAGCTGAGGAAAACCTCCGTTATCGTCGTAAATGATATCTTCGATTTTTGCCGGCTTATATTCTATAGGTTCTTCCTTGGGTTTTTCAGCGACCACTACCGGAGGCGTCTTCTTTTCAATATTTGCTACGTTCTTTGCTTTGTCATATGTAACCTCATAATCAAAGTTGTTCTCAATGAAGCTCACCGGCACATATGCACGACCATTGTATAAAATCGGTGCAGGGTCTATCTTCACACTCTTTCCGTTTACATTGGCATTGCCGGAGCCTATTACCACTTTAGCCGAGCCGGCGTCTGATTTCAAATCCATTGTTTTTGAGGTGGCATTCCAGGTCACTGTGTAACCCAGTCCTTCCCCTATATGTCTTAATGGTAAGAGCACTATATTGTTCTTCGTTATCGGCAAATCAGTGGCACTCATCTTTTTTCCCAAGACATACACGCCTTTGGTCTGTGCTGTTCCTGCAGCAGCTGCTGCTGTTTTCTTATTTATTGTGATAATATTCTTTGTTTTGTCATATGTAGTGGTATAGTTGAAATGGTTCTGCACAAACGTCAATGGAACATGTGCCCTGTCATTATGCATTATCGGAGCAGTATCCATCGATACCTTTTTGCTATTCACATAGGCGTTTTTGTTGCCTATAGTTATCTTTATGGTCGGGCTGGCAGCTTTGAGCTCCATTGTACTGGTTTTTGCATTCCAACTGACTTTGTAGCCCAATGTTTCCCCAACATACCTGAGAGGCAGATAAATTCTATTGTTCTTGACAATAGGAGGACTTGCTGTGCTTGCTTTCTTTCCCAGTATCTGCATTGACAGCGGAGGTGCTTTTGTGTTGGTTGCTTGTGCGAATACAGTGCCTGCAAAGCTGGTTGTCAATAAGCAGAACACAAGTATGACTACAATTGCTTTTTTCATATAATTCCTCCTAATCAGTGATTTTGAAACAACAAAAGACATATTCTACTATATATTTCGACTATATTCCTCAAATACCTTTAGCTTTATATTATAATTACATTACTGTTTTATTTCATTTGTGTTTCAATCCCGCCCTTGCAGCATCTGCCCTGGTGACGTTTAAAGCTCCATATAAAAGTGCAAAAAAAAGGATACGATATACTCGTAACCTTCGACGAAATATTACATTATTATGTTCCTGGTAAGCCTTACACTTTAAAAAGTTCATCCACATCAGGAGGAGTTAAAGGAAGTCTTTTCTCATTTCTGATAATATTTCTTCCCGAATCTGTTATTTTTCCTATTATTGCTGAGGGTATACCCTTCTTTTCAAGTATTCCGACCAGCCCAGCTCCATTCTTCGCAGCTATAAGCATTGAGCCGCTTGATATCAGCCTGTAAGGATCTATTGCAAATATATTGCTTATTTTTCTGGTTACTTCTCGTACCGGTATATTCTCAATGAAAATATCAATCCCTTTCCCTGAGCTTTCTGCAACCTCCCAGGCAGCTCCAAGTATGCCTCCCTCCGTTGCATCATGCATGCTGCTTGCTCCAAATTCTCCTGCAGTCACACCTTCCTCAACCACGCTTATATGCTCTATGAATGACTTCGCTGTCTCAATCTCCTCTGGTGACAGTTTGCCCACAAGCTCTCTTTCCTTATCTGACGCTATTATAGACGTGCCTTCCAGTCCGGCCCATTTTGTCATTATAACATCATCGCCTGTCTGAGCTCCCGAGGTTCTTACTA
>LOES01000244.1 GCA_001515955.1 Clostridia bacterium BRH_c25
GTCCAGCAGTCTTTCGTAGATGAAGGAGCTGTACAATGCGGCTTCTGTACACCCGGACTTGTACTTACAACAACAGCTCTTGTTGAAAGCGGCAGGAAATACACTGATGAAGAGATAAAGCGTGAGATATCCGGTCATTTATGCCGATGCACGGGGTACAACAAGATTTTTAATGCAGTGAAAAAAGTGCTGAATGATTAGTGAATAAATGGGTGCCAGGCTCGACGTTTAGACGGTTTTAGGATCAACTAACATACAACTGACTAAACATCGAGCCTGGCACCATCCTTTATCTTTATAATCCTGTCACCAAGCAATTCTGCCTCTTCATCATGGTGTGTTATCAGAATCATGCTGATATCCCATGTCTTTTTAAAATCCAGGAACTCATTATACATGTTCTGCCTTGTGTCACTGTCCAAGGCAGAAAAGGGTTCATCCAGCAATAATAATTCAGGTTTGACCGATAATGCCCTTGCAAGGGCGACCCGCTGCTTTTCTCCCCCTGATATCTGTGATGGATGTCTGTTCTCCAGATGTTTGATTTTAAAAGTATTCATCAGCTTTTCACAGTAATCCATGTCTTTTATTCCCTTACTCCTGATTCCAAAAAGTATGTTGTTCTTTACTGTCATATGCGGAAACAGGGCATAATCCTGGAATACATACCCTATATTTCTACTGCAGATGGGAGTATCGATTTTTTCATCAGAAGAAAAAACCATATTATCATTAATTGTGATAGAACCGCTATCCGGCTTTTTTATCCCGCAAATGCAGTCAAGCACCGTAGTTTTTCCTGAGCCTGACGGTCCCTGAATTACCAGGACCTCATTATCAAGCCTGAAGCTTATGTCCAGGTTATAATATTTTAACTTTTTTTGTATATCAACACATATCATTTTACTCACCTGTCTTATGCATTCTGCTTATTCTTCAGCCACATATTCAGGCTGTATATCATTGAAAAACTGAAGAATAAAACAATAATCATTAAAATATTTGCTGTTCTTGTATCGCCGCTTTCTACGGCATAATAAATTGCAAGGGGTATGGTTCCTGTCTTTCCAGGTATGTTCCCGGCTACCATAAGTGTTGCTCCAAATTCACCCAGTGCCCTTGAAAAGGATAATACAATACCGCTTACAACTCCCGGAAGAGCGAGAGGTAAAGTCACTTTCCAAAACACTCTTTTTTCATCTGCCCCGAGAGTACGGGCGGCATTCTCATATTTATGATTTACATTCAAGAACGCGGATTTACAGCTTTGATACATTAGCGGCAGCGAAACAACAGCTGCGGCTATAGCGGCTGCAACCCACGTAAATACTATGCTGATCCCAAAAGCGTCATAAAGAATTTTACCCGGCAATCCTCTCCTCCCTATCAATATAAGCAGGCCGTATCCGGTAATTGAGGGGGGGATGACCATGGGAAGTATTATCAATACCTCCAGTAAATCTTTTCCCTTAAAATCATATTTGGTGAATAATCTTGCCAGAAATACTCCGGCTATTAGTGTGAAAATTGTGGCTGTAAGGGCAACCTTCAAAGAAATTTGTATATGGTCAATAATCATAGTGCATACCTACCTTTGAGCCATAATGAATCCATATTTGTTAAACACTTGTTGTGCTTCATCGGAGGTTAAATAGTCAAAAAATATTCCTGCAGAAATTTTGTCTTTACTGGCTGATATAATGGCAGCGGGATATACAATAGAGCTATGGGTGTTTTCCTCGAAGGTTTGGACAACAAAGCTATCCTTTATTGCAATTGTATCGGAGGCATATACAATACCTGCAGCTACCTCTCCTTTTTCCACATATGCAAGAACCTGTTTCACATCCTTGGCAAACACCAGTTTGCTGCTTAATTCATCCCATAAATACATATTCTCAAGACTTTCCTTTGCATATTGCCCTGCCGGAACAGTTACGGGCTCGCCTATGCTTATTCTTTCATCCAGGTTGACCAGGTCAGCGGCAGTTTTTACCTTGTCCGTGTATTCCTTTGATACGATTAGGACAAGTTTGTTCTTAAGCAAATCCTTCCTGCCGGCTTTGTCAATCAAATTCTTTTCCTCCAAAGCATCCATCTGTTTTGTACCTGCTGAAATAAACAGATCTGCCGGTGCTCCTTCTTCAATCTGCTTCTGGAGTGTGCCTGAAGAAGCAAGGTTGAAGCTGAGCCTGATATTATTGCTTTGCTCAAATGCCGGTTTTATTTCGTCAAGTGCTTCTTTCAGGCTTGCGGCTGCACAAACGGTAATGCTCCTGGGGCTTGTAGAAGGGGTATCCTGTACAGCCTCTGTGCATCCGTATAAATAGAGCAAGCATAAAAGCAAGGCTAAAATTAAAAAGGTTCTTTTCATTTTTATTTGCCTCCAAGTTATATAGTATTCGTTATACTTACATAAGTATAACGAATACAGAAAAATTTGTAAACAATATTATACAAAGCTGTAGTTGTTATGAAAAAGTGTCTCCAAAATGCTTGTGGAAAATTGCATGGAGACTTCTTTCACACTCTTCATAGAAATTTTGGTAAATGCCGACAAGTTCTTCTGCCTTCTCCGTAAGCTCGGAACCGCCGCCCTTTGATCCACCGGACTTACTTGCAATTAATCTATACCCTAGCTTTTCTTCTATGGATTTTATCAGATTATAGGCTTTGTTGTACGACATATTCATACTTCTTGCAGCTTCTGACAAGGAGCCCTTGTCCTTGACTCCTTGAAGCAGTTCAAGGGGTCCCTTCCCAAACACCTTGCCTTCTTTATCTATCCAGATTTTATACTTTAGTTCATACATTCTCATCACCCTTATTTATCATTCCACAAAGAGTTGTGAAATTCCTCTTTAATATCAACAGATGGATTGAACGGGGTTCTTAAGGAAAGCAGCTTTGGCAACGATAGGTAATATGTTTTCTGCAAAAAAGGTATCGGATTATTTTAAAAATCAGCAGAGAAAGTTTTGGAACTAAAACGCAAAGGGTAGCAGGTCTATGTTGGAGAGCTTGGTGATAAGGAAATGTTAACCTTTGGACCACCCCTTTTTTTGCTTTAATCAAAAAATTTTGTTATACTATTCTTATAGCTGTTAAAAATTACAAGTGATTTCAGCAAAAGAAAGGAGATGAACTGAAGTGGAAAAAAGCAAGAACATTAAAGTAGGAATAGGTTTTGCAACAGGCCGCAAAAGCTTTCAAAAAGTCCTAAAAACCTATGTTTATAACTGGCGGGAAAGTGGTTTGACGGGAAAAGAAAACGTCAGTTTAAATCTTTTAGTTGCATATGATTTAAAATATTCAAACACCAAATCGACTGACTATACCAACGTCAGTAAGGAAGTGCTTGATCTGATTGACGAAACCTATTTTATCGGCAGTACTGCAATTAAACAGGAAATCGATTATCTGATGAGAGAAAATGTCATCAATGATGCGGAAGCAAAGTTGTTTTTCGGAAGCGGATATGCTGCCAAACGCAATGCTGTGCTTTATACCGCAATGAAAAACAATATGGATTATCTTGTTTTTCTGGATGATGATGAATATCCGGTAGCGGTTACCAAAACACGATCTACTGCCATATGGGGCGGCCAGCATGTGCTCTCAACCCACCTTGAGAATATCAAGCAGGCGGATATTACCAACGGGCACCACTGCGGATATATCTCCCCTATTCCCTACATAAAGTTTAATGATATCATGTCAGAAGCGGATTTTCGTCAATTTATTGAAGCAATAAGCAATGATATCATCAATTGGGACACGATACGCTCGGTTATGAACAATGGGGGAGTTACTTATGCCGATACAAAAATCCTGGTAAGTGATGCTGCTGAGGAGGTGCCGGAGGTCAACCATACCAAGTTTATTTCAGGTGCGAATCTATGTATAAATCTTACAAAGCCTGACAGGGTCAGCCCATTTTACAATCCGCCGGGTGCGCGGGGAGAAGATACCTTCTTAAGCACCTGCCTAAGTCAGCGCAAAGTACTGCGTGTGCCTTGTTATGCATTCCATGATGGGTTTTCCACATATAATCATCTGATGTATGGCGTTCTTCCCACTAAACTGAAATATATTCAGGCCGACTCAGAGCAGATCATTACCCGGTTTTACCGAGCCTGCATAGGGTGGATCAGATATAAACCACTATTGCTCTATATCACACAGAGAGAGAATTACGAGGATAAAATCAAAGAGATGCGAGATAAGCTTGCGGCCACGCTTCCCAAAATCTGTGCATATTTTGGGAGAGAGGATTTTATGATTGTCTCAAAAGAGCTGGACCGCTACGATAAAAATGTCAAAAAGCATTATGAACAGTTTCTTGAAACACAGCAGATTTGGACGAAAATCAATACATTTCTCGCAGAACGGCATCAATAGGAATAATAATAGAATAAAACATCATCATAAAATCTCTAAATAGTAGAATAATTAATATGAGGTGATTACAGTGGAATTCCACCTTATAGAAGGTGGCGTCTTGGAATTAAGATAAATATTAATGGATTACCTGATATTCTTGAAGCCGCATTGAAAAATGCGGCTTCAAGAGTATGGAGGAATTTTTGGAAAGCATACTCCAAAAACTATTGCAAAATTTTAGACATATTGGTATAATAAGTCTAAAATAATTAACGAATATTTAACGACAATTATTCACCTTAATTATGTAAAATCGCCCATGCCTTTTTATTACGGGGAACACATCACAGAACAGGTCATTTCTGGGCGAAGTAAACCACCAACATATATATTTCGCGAAAAACATTTTACATTCTTAATTCAGATTTCGCGTAAATGTTTCCTTGATTTTTATTGAATTCACACTTTGCCCAATGTAAATACTTTTGTGCGTTCAATATAGTGTGAAACCAAAAATAATTTTATTATGTGGAATTAACGACGTAATAGCGACATATAAATGGAATAGGGTGCCATATAATTTAAAGTGATATACCCCAAAAGATGGCAGCCGGAAATTTACCCGGTCGGGAGGTGATGCTGCAAAAAAATTAGTATAAAACATATAGGAGGTGAGATTAAAACCGGTTCAGGCAGCATTTGCTGCCGATACAGAAGAAAAACCAAAAAGAATTGGTATTCAGTTAAAATTATGGTTAAATGGAAAGGGGAGAAATTTCATGTTATTCAATATGTCACCGCTGGTGGCGCTTTTGCCTTTGATAGTCTATATTGTGCTGGCGTTCAGAGATATTAACCCTATACTGAATGTCCTGATATGTGTAATTATCAGTGCAATACTAACCAACCACTCGCTCTTAAGTATGGGCGGAGTAATTGCAAACTCACTGGGTTCCTTTCTGGCATTAATCGGATTGATTATTATGCTGGGCTCGGCCTTGGGTCAAGTCCTGAGAAGAACCGGTGTTGCTGAGGATATAGTTATTACAATGATGAAGAAGATAGGCATTAATACAGAGAAAAAAGCAATACTCGCCTCTATGATTACCTCTGTAGTGCTTGTCGCATTATTGGGAACCTTGGCAGGTGCGAATGCAATAATAGCACCAATTATTATTCCACTGGTTTCGGTAATAGGTATTACACCCTCTGCACTTGCAGTGATTTTCCAGGGTGCAGGCCAGACAGGATTATTTATAGGACCGTTTTCCCCACCTGTTGTTACTATTATGGAGCTTACAGGTTTGACTTATACGCAGTTCCTTTTAGCAGCCGGTTTGCCGGTAGCACTAATATGCTGGGTTGTTACATATATAATGGCAGTACGGACTCAGAAGAAAACCAAAGGTATTTATATGTATGAGGGTATAGAAAAAGCCAATACGGACTATGTTCCTACCAAGGAAGCAAGAAGAGCCACCTGGGCATTCCTGATATCAATTACGGCATTGCTGATATATGGTATGTATGCTAAAAGCGGTGCCTCCTATGCGGTTGTTGTTATGTTCACTATCGCAATAGTTACAGGAATCGCCGGCGGGCTAAAAATGAATGAGCTATTGGATGCAATGATGGAAGGTGCCGGGCGTATGATCTGGCTATTTGTAATGTTCCTGTTGTTTGATCCGTTACTTCTATTTATTGAGGAAGCGGGGGCATTTGCTGCTTTGGTTGAAGTTCTTCAGCCACTTTTACAATCCGGAAGCAAGCTTGTATTCTCGATTATATCTACAATGACCGGAGTATATGGGATAAGCGGTGCGGCAGTTGCACAGTCCATGGTTATGGATAAGATGTTTAAACCTCTTGTTGAGTCAATTGGTATCACAGCGTCCATGTGGGCGGCAGTATTGCTGGTAGGTTCTCAGATGACATCCTTTGCATACCCCGGTGCAGACATGTTAGGGCAGATGGGTCTTGCCAGATCCAAAGACCTTAAGAGTATGATCAAGTTTGGTGTAACTATAGCTCTTGTCAGTGTCTTGTTTGTTATTGTAAAGGCGATAATTCTGGCATAATGGATTATAGCAATTCTATTTGGAAAGGAGGGAACCAATCATGGATTTTAAAAAGAATCTTGAAGAGATAATAAACAGCAGCAATGCCAACATAGGCGTAGCAATCAAAAATATGAACACCGGTGAAACAATAATGATAAATGAAGGCTTGGCCTTCCGCTCGGCAAGTACAATCAAACTACTGATTATGTCGGAAATATTGAAGGAAGTTAAAGAAGGGGAACATACTCTGGATGAGCCGGTTGTATTTGCAGACAGTATCAAGGTCGGAGGCTGCGGCATATTAAAGGAACTGAATTCAGGCCATCAATTTACAATAGAGGAAATCATTACACTAATGATCATACTAAGTGATAATACAGCAACTAATATTCTGATAGATATGTCGGGTATGGACAGGATCAACAGTATGGCATTGGAGTTAGGCCTTAAGAATACTGAGCTGCAGAGGAAGATGATGGACTTTGAAGCTGCAAAGGCCGGCAAAGAAAATAAAACCTGTGCGGAAGATATGATGCGTATTCTGGAGCTTATCTACAATGGGGAAAATATCGATGAGAAATACAGCAGCATTATGCTTGATATCCTGAAAAGGCAGCAAATTGTGGGAAGGTTGGATTTATACCTGCCTGAAGATACTGTAATAGCTCATAAGACAGGTGACCTGGATAAGCTTGAGCATGACGTGGGAATAGTCTTCCTGCCAAACTGTACATATATTATCTGTGTATTGACAAGTGAAAACAACTCAAACAGGGAAGGCCAGGAGATCATTGGTAAGATTTCACAATTAGTGTATAATAGCTATAGATAAAGAGTTGCAGTAGGATTAAAAGCCTGATAAAGCTTTTTATCATAATATAGGGAGGTGCTGTCTTGCAAAATTATCTGGAGCATATTGTAAACTATATTATTAACTTGTGCAATATTCCAAGTCCAAGCGGAAATGCCTTTAAGGCAATTCAATATGTCGGACAGGAGCTTGACAAGCTTGGCGTGCCGTACAAGATAAGCAATAAGGGCAGTATGATTGCCGAGCTGAAAGGTACACACAGTGGAAAACCGAGAACAGTCTCAGCCCATGTGGATACTTTGGGAGCTATGGTAAAAGGGATCAAGGAAAACGGGCGTCTGAGCTTCGTAAGAATCGGGGGTTATGCTCTTAGTACCGTTGAGTGTGAAAACTGCATTATTGAGACAATGGAAGGAAAAACTTATACGGGTACTGTCTATTACAAGTCTCCTTCAATACATGTGGACCCGGATATGAAAAAAGAAGAGAGACTCTTGGAAAACATGGAAATCGTGATTGACGAAGTCGTAGCTACAAAAGAAGAGGTGCAAAAGCTGGGTATTGATGTTGGGGATTATATTTCCTTTGATGCCAGATGCATGGTTACCCAAAGCGGCTTCGTCAAATCACGGCATTTGGATGATAAAGCCTGTGTAGGTGTCATTCTGGGCGTCATCAAATATTTTGCGGAGAACAAAATAACTCCATATTACGATACATACATCTATATTTCGAACTTTGAGGAAGTAGGACACGGCAGTGCTTCGTCCATACCTGACAATACATATGAATTCCTGGTGGTGGACATGGGAGCTCCGGGGCCTGGGCAGAACTCCAGTGAGTATTCAGTATCCATCTGTGCCTCCGACAGTGGTGGACCGCATAACTACGAGCTGAGGAAAAAGCTTGTGAACCTGGCCAGGGAAAAGGAAATTGATTATAAGCTGGATATATACCCCAGCTATGTTTCAGACGGAACAGTTATGCTGAAAGCCGGAAATGACAGCCGGGTCGGTATCATAGGTCCCGGGGTTTACGCGTCCCACAGCTATGAAAGAACCCACAAGAAAGGACTCTTGAATACGGCAGAATTATTGAAGGAATACTTACTAAATGAATAGTGAACTTGTTCAGCCATAGCTGAAATCACTATCCTATTGCGAGGTACAATACTGTGATTATACGTGTAGGAGCTTTTGGCTCACAAAAGTCTTTGCCCAAGGTTCTTGAAGCAGCGAGAAAAATTCCGGAGCTGCTAATAACACCGCATACATATAAAATGCCTGAGGAATGTCCCTTTCTGGTGAAAGAAGCAGGTAATTACGATGTTCTTCTTTTCACAGGCCCCATACCTTACTTTTTATCCGCAAAGGAGATCAAGAAAAAAAATACTCCGGCTGTATATGTCAAATGGGATGATTATAATTTTGCTTTATCTTTATTAAACCTGAAATTCAATAGAGATTGTTGTGACCGTATGTCTGTTGATATACCGGAAGAGCAGTCGGCTTACAGGATGCTCCGGGAAACGGGAATCAATTCGCTGCAGCTTTATGTTAAAGAGATTAACAATACACTTCAGGATGGAAATGAAGGGTTTAATACTGAAGCCTTTGTGGACTTTCATGTAAAGCTGTGGAATGAAGCTAAAGTGGATATATGTATTACATCCATTGCCGCTGTGGAATTAAGGCTGAACCAAATGGGTATAGCTTGTTTCCGCATGCCTGCCCTGGATAAAACTATCATGGAGACGCTGGAGAAGGTATTATCCATCGGAGAGTTAAACTTTAATAAGAACATGCAGATTACAATAGGGTATATAGAAGTGGATGATTATGAAAAGCTTTCGGAAAATAGCGGTTCGGGCTTCGATAAACTGATGCCGCACCATTACCAGAAGCTATTGGAATGGGGAGAAAAAATAAACGGTGTTGTCCAGTATCTGGACAGGGATTCCTTTATGATTTATATGACGCGGCTGAGTTTGGATTATGTAACGAATAATTTTAAAGAGCTTCCAATTATTGCAGATTTGAAGAATGTCAGCCTTAGTATAGGCTTTGGATTGGGTATGACTGCCAAAGAAGCTGAAGAAAGCGCAAAAATTGCTGTCAGCTATGCAAAAGAAGCCGGTGGAAACTGCGGATTTATCGTTCTGAGTGATGAAAAAGTGATAGGACCCTTAAATAAGAATATAAAGAAGTTTGAATATAAAACTGAAAATATAAACTATATGCTTATAACTCAAAAAACGGGTATTGGCATAGTAAATCTGAGCAAAATGATGGAGTTTCTGAAGCTGAACAAATTCACGCCCTTTTCTTCAAAAAAATTGGCTGACTATCTGCAGGTTAGCCAAAGAAGCTGCGAGAGAATAATCAAAAAACTGGTTGACAGCAATTATGCACACATTGTAGGTTATGAGCAGCCCTATAAGACAGGCCGTCCAAGGGCATTGTACGTTGCTAATTTCAATCAGGATCTGTAAAGTATGAGCTATTTATGAAGTTAGCGACATATAGACGACGATTCAACATAATAGTGTAAAGTGAGGAGTATATCTGAATGTATGATTTTGTATTATATAACGGGCTGATCGTGGACGGAACCGGGAATAAGCCGTTCCGTGCTTCTTTGGGAATTAAGGGTGACAGGATTGCAGATATTGGCGAAACACTGCCTTGGGGCAGAAATAGTATTGATATTTCGGGGTTGGCGATTGCCCCCGGGTTTATTGATATACATTCCCATTCTGATTGGGCATTTTTTTTAAGCGAGCGTTCGGAGAGTAAAGTTTTCCAGGGGGTAACCACAGAGGTGATCGGTTGCTGTGGAATATCTGCAGAACCATGTAATAATGAGACTATCGCTGACTATGCCAAATATAATTCTTCCTTATTCAGTGAATCAGGCAACCTGGAATGGGAATTAGGCTCAGTACAAGATTATGCCGTTGAGTTTGAGAAGAAAAGGAATACGATAAACTGTGCTCCTCAAGTCGGGCATGGAACATTGCGAAATTATGTTATGGGACTTGATGACAGAAAGGCAGACAATGTGGAAATGCTCCTCATGAAAGGAAAATTGGAGGAGGAGCTGGCTCAGGGGGCCTGGGGAATGTCCCTTGGTCTCACTTATGCCCCGGGCAGCTTTGCACCAACAAATGAATTGGTAGAACTGGCAAAGGTTATTGCCAGGTATGATGCAATCCTTTCAGTGCATATGAGAAGTGAGAGCGATTGTATATTCAATGCTTTGAATGAAATGATTGAAGTGGGGAAAAAATCAGGAGCTTCAATTCAGATATCACACCTTAAATTAATTGGAAAGCCCCAGTGGGGAAAAGCCGGAGAGCTTATAAAGCAAATTAGAAAGGCACGGGAAGAAGGTTGTAAGATATTTTGCGATCAATATCCATATGAAGCCTCTTTCACCCTTTTGTCGGCTTTAGTTCCAAAGGGGATATTTACAGATGCTATGGAAGATATAGATGGAAATTTAAATGTTGGAAAGAAGGCAAAGCTTCTGGGTGAAATAAGGAAAGAGATAGAAAGGCGAGGTAATGCAGAGAGAATTATAATTTCCAATGGCTCAGAAGAGGTAGCTGCATGGGAGGGAAAGAGTCTGGCACAGGTCAGCTGTGAGCTGGGAACCTCCCCGGA
>LOES01000245.1 GCA_001515955.1 Clostridia bacterium BRH_c25
CCATATGGATACAATTCACCATTAGCTGCTTGTGTTCCGAATGCTATAGCAGCTCCGATAAACGAACCCGGAATAAATGAAAGGTAGCTGACTTTGGCCTGCACACACATTCCTAATACTGCAATGAATACCATAATTGCTAATCCCCACCAGGCATAGCCCAGCTTGGCAAATCCAAACAAAATCAAAGCTCCCCAAAGTACACCTGAGATATTTGCTGCCAATCCTTTCAGCAATCCTGTTCCCTTGCCCCCCGCACCAAAATAACATGCGATTGCTGCGAATGTTACCCAGGCGGTAACCGGTGCGAAAGTTGTAAAAAACACCAGATGGCAGAAAACAGCTGCAATTATTCCTGCACTTATCCCGACTGATACCAAGTAACCCATAAATTCACGCTCCTTTTTTTATTTTTTACCTATATAAATCGCACAAAGAAGATTACATGGAATAGCTGCGATTTATAACATCAAGGAAAACGTTTCGCACTATTGAACAATTATGTAATGGATTTAGTGCGAAACATATAAATGGTAATTCTCAAAAAAGCCACAGAGGCTTAAATGACTAATATACCTTACCGGCTTTTACAGCATTCACAGTACCTTATTTCTGTACAAAAGTGTGCATCGCGGAAAATATAATTGAACTGATATTAATCTGTTCTGGTAAAACAACACAATATATAATCGATTATCTATAATATATAATTCAATTGTCCTTAAGTCAATACGGTTTTAAAATTAATTTTAAAGCTTCATGGCATGCAAAAACCCCTTGCACTATTTCTATTCAATAATACAAGGGGCGGTATATAACCTTGAAAAGAACCCGTAAGGAATACCAATTCAACCTCTATAATTTTCTAAACATCAATTTTTGAAAGTACATCCTCTTCCAATTCCTCTATATGCGCCTTTATACATTTTGAAGCTTCCTCGCTATCACGCTTTTTCAGGCTCTTATATATCTCTTCATGCCTGTTTGCCAGATCGGGAAGGCTGCGTTGCGATATCTTCGTTGTAATAAACGTCCATTGAGCCAGGTTGACCATTTCCCACATATTCTCCAGTAATGAGTTATCAGCAATATTTATAATCATCTTATGGAAAGAGATGTCAAGCTCTACAAATGCTTTAACCTTACCGGCTTCAGCAGTAGTCCTCATCCTTTTAAGCAGGCTTTCCATCTTCTCCAACTGCTCGTCAGTTACATTTTTTGCTGCTTCAAATGCTGCCAGCATTTCCAGATATGCTCTTAATTTATAAGCATCCTTGATATCCTTCTTGGAAAGCTTCTTTACAAAGCAACCCTGAAAAGGCTTATTCTCAATCAACCCCATAAGTACCAATTCTCTTATAGCCTCTCTCACCGGGGATTGTGACACCCCCAGTTGTTTTGCAATTTTTGTTTCTACTATTCTATCTCCTGGCTTTAACTCATTATTAAAAATTGACTCCCGTATGCTCTGGCTTACCCCATGTCGCAGAGTCGGCTTTTCCATTTGCTTCATAATATCCTCCGAGTATAATATTAGATAATCGATTTCCTTTAGCTGCTTATAATATATAATTTAGACATAATATTGTCAATACTTATATGTTTCGCATCAAATCCAACTATGAAATTCTGTATTATAACATGGCATGGGGCTATGATTTGACAAAAAACCAAAGCAATAATATAATTCGCTATATAATCGATTATCTATTATTGACGTATTGTCAAGTTGTGTTTATAATTTCAGTATAAGGGATATAAAATGTTTTTCGCGAAATATATAGGAGGTTAATATGAGCGATTATAGAATAGTGGGAAAATCTGTTCAAAGAAGAGATGTGTTGGAGAAGGTAACAGGGGCGGCAGTCTATGGACCTGATATCAACTTCCCCAGGCAGTTGTACGCTGCTATTTGCAGGTCCCCCCTTCCCCATGCACGTATTCTGAGCATAGATGTTTCAGAAGCAAAAAAGGTTTACGGTGTCAAGGTCATACTAACCGGAAAAGAAATACCTGTATTATTTGGCCAGTTTATTGAGGATCAGCCTGTTATGGCCTTTGACAAGGTAAGGTATGAAGGGGAGCCTGTAGCTGCTGTTTCCGCCGAGAGTCTTGATGCTGCAATGGAAGCAGTAAAAAAGATCAAAGTCGAATATGAACCTCTTGAACCTGTGCTGGACTCAATGAAAGCAATAGAGCCGGATGCACCCTTAGTCCATTCTGATTGGCCAGGCTACAAAATGGCTCATGCTGCAACTCCAATAGCCAGAACAAATATCTGCGATCATTTCCGCTTGTGCAAGGGTAATACAGACACCGCTTGGGAAGAAGCAGACCTTGTGCTTGAGAACGTATATGACTGCAAGATGATTCAGCACGTTCCCATCGAGACCCACTGCTCAACGGCAGTGTTTGATGAAAAAGGGCTTGCTGTCTGGACCCCTGCTCAAAGCCCTTTCATGCTCAGAGATCAATTAGGAAAAATGTTTAATCTGTCATTGAACAAGGTCCGCTTGATCTGTACACATATAGGCGGAGCTTTTGGATGTAAATATGAGCTTAGAGCCGAGCATCTGGCAGCGGCTCTTGCAATGAAAACTCCGGGACGTCATGTAAAGCTGGTGTTCAACAGGAAAGAAGAATTTCTGGCAACCGGTGTCAGGGGAGCATGCCGTGTCTATATCAAGACAGGTGCAAAAAAAGATGGAAAATTGGTAGCACAGGAAATGAAGATATACTGGGATGCAGGTGCATACGCAACGACAAGCCCTCGTGTAAGCTATAATGCCGGTTACGCTGCAGGCTCCCCATACAGGATCCCCAATATATGTATCGACAGCTATTCCGTAATAACAAACAAGCAGCTGGCTACAGCCTATCGCGGTTTTGGCATACCTGAAGTTGTATGGGCATA
Organism: Clostridia bacterium BRH_c25; assembly: GCA_001515955.1. The sequence continues at coordinate 2,915 of LOES01000245.1, forward strand.
TGAAAATCAGATGGATGCTTTAGCGGAATCATTAAATATGGATCCATTGGATATAAGACTGATGAATGCCTTGGAAGATGGCGACGAGTCAGCTTCCGGTGAAATAATGAACAGTGTCGCTGTCAAGAAATGTTTGCAGGAGGCGGCGCAGTTGATGGATTGGGCAAAAAACCCTATTAGCGAAGTCACACCTGACGGTAAGTTGCGCGGCAGAGGGATTGCCTGTTTCTGCAAGCTTACCGGCACACCCTCCTCTTCTTCTGTTATAACCAGATTGAATGGAGATGGTACGGTAACCGTACTTCAGAGCGGAACTGAGATGGGCCAGGGTGCCACTACAGTGATACCTCAGATGGTCGCAGAGGCTTTTGGCATACCCGTTGATAAAATCATGATCGTTCCGGTAGATACAATGTATACCCCCTATGAAAAAACAACAACCTCCAGCCGGCTGACCTTCCATGTGGGCAATGCAGCCCTCAAAGCTGTGCAGGATATGAATGAACAGCTCAAGCACCTGGCTTCCATAGCATGGAAAATAGACGCGGATCAGATCCGGATACACAATGGTCTGATTACTGCAAAGGACGCCAAGGGTGCTGAAAAATCCATTTCAATCGAGGATATAGGCAATAGTGGTATCCTGAAAGAGCAGGACCCGGTTGTCGGGCATGGTTCATACTCGACCTCCGATATCTTCGATCCACCGGACAAAGCTACTCATCAGTCGAAACGTCCCACAATAATGTGGTTCTTTGGAGCTCAGGCAGCTGAAGTGGAGGTGGACCCCGAGACCGGAAAGGTTGAAGTCCTCAAAGTCACTGCAGCTCATGATGTAGGTAAGGCAATTAATCCTCTTGGCTGCTATCAGCAGATTGAAGGCGGTATTGTCATGGGTATGGGAAATGCACTATTGGAAGAAATGGTCCATGAAAAAGGTATATTGAAAAACGGAAATATGGTTGATTATAAAATACCGACATCCAAGGATGCCGGTCTGGAGATCAAGATTTCATTGGTAGAGAATCCGCATCCGGAAGGACCCTATGGAGCTAAAGGCCTGGGAGAGCCCGGAATGGCCCCTACTGCTGCAGCAATTGGAAGTGCGGTATCTCATGCTATTGGAATACAGATGAAGACTAATCCTATTAAAGCAGATGAAATATTTACTGCATTGAAGCGCAAAAATCAGAGTAATGCCAATACAGCAAAGAGAGGTGAGTAGAATGTTGACACCATTTGAGTTATTAATGCCCGGAAGCTTACAGGAGGCTCTTTTACAATATAGTTCCCTGGGTAAAGAGTGCCGTATTCTAGCCGGAGGGACAGATGTACTGGTAGAGATGCATTCCGGCCATGCCAGCCCGGCTTGTCTCATGGATATAAAGAACCTGCCGGAGTTGAAGAATCTTGAATATGCAGCTGATAAAGGGCTGACTATCGGTGCTTTGACAACTCACAGGCAGCTTGAGACGCTGCCTGTGATAAAAACCGCCTATCCTGCTTTGTTTGAAGGAGTAAGTCAGGTTGGATCCGTTCAGATCCGCCATAGAGGAACAATCGGAGGAAATATATGCAATGCCGCACCTTCCGGCGACACCCTCGGACCATTGCTTGCATTGGATTCCAGGCTGGTGCTTCAAAGCATTCATGGTAAACGCGAGCTTTCTTTTGAGGATTTCTTTACAGATGCCAAAAAAACTGCATTGCAGGAAGGGGAATTATTAACGCATATTCTGGTTCCTGCTCCGGCACCTTTAAGCAGTTCTGCATATACAAAGCATACGAGGCGCAACGCAATGGATTTGGCAATGCTGGGAGCAGCTGTCAATTTATCCTGTGAAGCCGACGGTTCGACCTGTAAAGCTATACGCATAGCATTATCTACAGCAGGCCCGACACCTATGAGAACTAGACAAGCCGAAGAGTTTTTGATCGGCAAGGAGCTGACTGAAAAAGTACTAAAGGAAGCAGGAGAGCTGGCTTCTGCCGGGGCTAAGCCCCGCAGCAGCTGGCGTGCAACTGCAGAGTACCGGCATGAATTACTGAAGGTCCTGGTGCCACGTACTATAGCAGCCGCGGCACAACGCTTGCAAAATGGAGGTATCCGATAATGAAGGAAAAAGTAATCACCACTACTGTCAATGGAGAGCAATATACAAAGCTTGTAAAATCACATACAACCCTTTTGCAGTTCATCAGGGACGAATTATACCTGACAGGCACTAAAGAAGGCTGCAATGAAGGTGAATGCGGTGCTTGCACGGTGCTATTCGACGGCCATCCCGTCAACTCCTGCCTGGTATTAGCGGTGGAAGCAGACGGGCACAACATCTTGACGGTGGAAGGCCTTTCAGTTGACGGAAGCTTGCATCCTTTGCAGGAATCCTTTATAGAAGTCGGAGCGGTTCAATGTGGGTACTGCACTCCCGGTATGCTCCTGTCGGCGAAAGCAATACTGGATGAAAACCCTGACCCAACCGAGGATGAAATCCGTAAAGGCATAGAAGGCAACCTATGCCGCTG
>LOES01000246.1 GCA_001515955.1 Clostridia bacterium BRH_c25
TTCATAAATTTAAGTAAATCCTCATTAGTAGCTACAACTCCACCACCAGCATAGTCAAGTCCAGCATAGTTTTTTAAATCATTCCCTATTGTCCCATCAATACTAAAATGTGCAATTGGATATGAATATTCTTTTATGGGATCAGAATAGTGAAGCATAGATGAGTTCTCCATTCCAAGAGGAACAAAAATATAATCCTTCAATACTTCATGGAATGGCTTACCTGTAATATTTTCAATGATTAATCCTAAAAGATGATAATTAGTATCTGTATATTTTGTCTTTTTTCCAGGTGGACAATAAGGTTTTAAATTATTTTTACCCCAGATAATAGCTTCCCGTGGGCTCATATTAAATTCCTTTTCCTCAAGAAGCTTATCTAGTAGTGGCCAAAAATTATCATATAAACCTGATGTTTGTTTCAACAGATGTTTGATTTTAATATTATTTGTATAATCTTTACCCTTGTAAATATGAAGATCATTCAATAATTCCTCATCTAAATAGTTACTAATGCTATCATCAAAAGATAGCTCTCTCTTTTCATATAAGATACTAATTATAGTTGATGTAAATAATTTGCCAACACTAGCCATATAATTAGGTTGTTGAGGATTGGCAGGTATATCACCTGTTGAACCTTCTGCAATATTCATATGAAAATCTAACTTCTGCGAATGAACTAATAAATAAGCATTCTTCACTTTAGAATCTTTTCGCACTTGATTCCTAAACATATCTTCAATTATTTTCATCTTTACTTTTTTCATTTTCCCCTTCCTTTCCAAAGTATATTTCACATAACGTCTCCGCACTCACGACACCACTGAACCGGACCCCGAATGCCGTCCCCTTGGCGGAGCTTCGCTCCCGGTGAAGGGGTGTAGTTGCCCTGCTCCCGCCCCAAAGCAAATACATCCGGCAACCCAAGGCACGCTTACTCCTTGTCCTTACCCGCCGTGCCGCAGCGTGAGCGCATTGTTAGCTGATGGATAATGCCCCTCAACACCTTGCTTAATAACCTTTATATACCGCTTCCGGTACCCGGGACCTAACATGTGTTGATTATGTAAATATTGTCTCTCTGGGGTTCAAATCTCTCACAGACTCCGCATAGGAGTTTGCACCTTATATAAATAAAGTGAAATAAAGTTAGTTAGTTATTAATGAAATACTATATTTATACAGATATTCATCTTCCTCTTCATCAAAAATAGTTCCTAATAATTTCCCATTGTTCTTTTCTATAATTTTTTTTGAGGCTGTATTGTCATATTACAAGTTAAAAATACTTCTTCTATTCCTATATTTATAGCCTTTTCCAATGCCAGTTTTAAAATTTGAAAACCATAACCTCTATTTCTACAATCTGGTGATATATCATATCCTATATGGCCAGCACATTCTACCTCTTGGTGTCTAATTCTCACTACTCCTACAACTTCTTTTTTATCAATTAACCAGAATGTCGAAGTTATAACATCTCCTTGAGGTAGATCGTTTCCCTTGGAATAATTGTGCAAGTCGTTTAAATAATCTTGGAAATTTTCTAATGCTTTTTTATATTTATTAAAATAATGTTCATCATTTATTTTTCTGTATGTTAGAGCATAATTTTCAAAACTCTTTTGATATTCTTTATTAGGTTCAACTAAAAATAAATCTTCCATAAATTATCCTCCGTTTCTTATACACTTCGCAAAAGTATATCGATATGCAATATAAGAATAATACTTCTTACATAATTCAATCCGCATTATCTGTCAGCGTCACGGTAGACGCGCCAGTTGCTCAGCGCACCCCGCGCAGATCCCGGCGTGCGGAATCACAGCACCAGGCTCTTCAAATATATACGCTTCCGTATTTACACAAAACATTCTTCAACCCTTAGTTAGGTATCTGCTTTCTCAGTTATCTTCGGACTTATCAAGCCATACCATTCTACCCTAAAGACATGGCCCAGAATCTAATCAATAATGATTCTGTCCTGTTCTAGTCTTCCGCTCTCAGTGAGTTCAAACCAATATTTCTCAATTGAAGAATTGTTAGCCTCCTCAATATATGAAATTTCACTACTCTGATAGCCTAATAACTCTTGAACCCATACCAGCATTTGCCTATTGTCTATTCCATTATACGATATATGCCTTCCCCTTTAAATGCACTATCATATAATAAATCCCACCATTCATATGACAATTTTCGATATTCTCCTGCATAAATGAAAAGACCGGGATTATCAATTAATCCTGGCCACCGTTATTTATACTATATCTCATCTATCTTGGTAAATCTGAAATTTACCACATCAAATAATCCCAGGTCTGTTACCTTTAACTCCGGTATGACTGGGAGTGCCAGAAATGCCAGTGTCATAAAGGGATCGTAATCTCTTGATACACCCATATTATAAGCCACGTCCAGCATATCCTCCAGCTGTTCCTGCAGCTGTTCCAGTGGTATGTCACTCATCAGACCGCCTATTGGCAGAGGAAGTGAGCGGATTATACTGCCTTCGGAGGCTATCGCTATGCCTCCCCCGATTTCCTGCAAATGTTCTGCTGCAATACGCATATCCAGATCACTGTCACCAATGACTACGATGTTGTGTGAGTCATGAGCTACTGTGGATGCTATTGCTCCATTTTTGAGCCCCAGGCCTTCTACCAGACCCAACCCTATATTGCCGGTGGCATTGTGCCTTTCAATAACTGCAATTTTCAGAAGCACTTTCCCATCATCGGTAGTGTATTTTCCAGCTACTACATTTACATTACGCCACAAATCCTTTGTCATCAGGGAATGGGGCTGCAGTCCTATAACCCTGAGTCCCTGCTCCTCGGTTGTTAAACTGAAGCAGTCTTCCATCAGAGGCTTTATATTCACTGAGTTGCGCATTTTTGAATCGTTTATGCTCTTTATTTCAAAAAGCGCTTTTCCTTCCTGGGCTATCAGCTTGCCTTCCTTGTATACCTGGTATATTTCCAAATCCTCCAGGTCATTCAGCACAACCATATCCGCCTTATAACCGGGTGCAATGGCTCCTACCCGCTCCATATTGTAACATCTTGCCACATTGAGTGTGGCCATTTGTATGGCTCTTACCGGATTGACTCCCTGATTTATCGCCAGCCTTATGTTGTTGTCAATGTGCCCCTCTATGAGTATATCCTCAGGGTGCCTGTCATCAGTGCAGAACATGCATCTTGATATGCTGCTCTCATTCAGAGCAGGAAGCAGATCGATGACATTTCTTGCAGCGGAGCCTTCCCTCAACATAACATGCATTCCCAGCCGAAGGCGCTCTTTTGCTTCCTCTGCACTTGTGCATTCGTGCTCTGTCCTTACGCCTGCTGAAATATATGCGTTCAGATCCCTTCCGCTTAGAAGGGGGCCATGTCCATCAATGAATTTGTTTGCATTCTTTGCCAGTACAATCTTATTCATTATAGACTTCTCATTGTGTATCACATTTGTAAAATCCATAAGCTCTCCCAATCCCAGTACCCTTGGATGGTTGATTATCTCCATAAGATCCTCTGCCTTAAGCACACTTCCGGAGTTCTCGAAGGGCGTTGCCGGCACACAGGAGGGAAGCATTATATACACATCAATGGGAAGATTCTCGGTACCTTCGAGCATATACTTTATTCCGGTTATGCCCTTAACATTGGCAATCTCATGAGGGTCGGCAACCATTGCTGTTGTACCTCTTGCCGCTACAGCTCTTGCAAACTCCCCCGGGGTGACCATGGATGACTCGATATGCACATGCCCATCCATAAAGCCTGGAGCAAGGTATTTGCCTTCCATATCAAGCTCGACGGCGCCGGTATATTCCCCTATACCTGCTATGTATCCGTCATGAACCGCTACATCAGTTTTATAGATTTCACCGGTAAAAACGTTAACAAGGTTTATATTTTTAAAAACCGTCTGCGCTTTTGCCCTTCCTGCAGCTACATCCACCAGGGCCATAATAATATCCCTCATCCAAACACCCTTTCTTATTATATTAAGACTGCATTGCACGCACTATCTCCTGTTGGCTTGCAGGCAGCTCCATTAAAATTGCGCTCATAACTGTCCCCCTTCTATGTGCATTCCAAAGAGTCCTTTTCCAGGGCACTATAGAATGACCACAGGGATATTTTAAAAATATCGCTTAATCAGGCATTTTGCCTGATTAAGCGATATAATCAAACTCATTACATGAATATAAATCTAAGTACGAATACAACCGAAAGTATATACATTGTTATCGATACATCCTTGCCTTTTCCTGCAAGAAGCTTAAGAAGTGTATATGCGAGCATACCGAAAACAATACCTTCTGCAATGCTGTATGCGAAAGGCATCATAACTATTGCAAGGAATGCAGGTATCGATTCTGTGAAGTCCTTCAGGTTTACCTTTGTTATCGGCTCCATCATGAAGAGTCCTACAAGTATAAGTGCCGGTGCTGTTGCTGCGCCCGGTACTATGAGGAATAACGGTGAGAAGAACAATGCAAGAATGAAAAGTCCTCCGGTCACCAGGGAAGTAAGTCCTGTTCTTCCACCTTCTGCAACACCGGAAGCACTCTCAACATAAGTTGTAACAGTACTTGTTCCAAGCAGTGCGCCGAAGGTTGTACCTATGGCATCAGTCAAAAGTACCTGGCTTGCCTTTGGAAGCTTTCCATCCTTATCAAGCAGGTTTGCCTTTGATGAAACACCTATTACTGTACCAACGGTATCGAATATATCAACAAAGAGGAAGGTAAATATTACTATAAGGAATTTGGTACTGAATATTTCCGACCATGATACGCTAAAGGGCGCCATCGCTATAGGCGCAATTGACGGAGGTGCTTGAATTATGCTCGTTGGAAGCTTTGCTACACCCATAATTATACCTATTACTGTTGTAACTACTATACCGATGAAAAGGGCTCCTTTAACATTCTTGTAAAGCAGTACACCTGTAATTACTAGCCCTATAAGTGCTAATATCACCGGTGCGCTCTTTATATCCCCAAGAGCTACTATTACTCCCTCACCGGGTTTTACTATTCCTGCATTTACCAGCCCTATAAAGGCTATGAACAAACCAATACCAACACTGACTGCATATTTAAGGTTCATAGGAATTGAATTGATAATTGCTTCTCTTACCTTGAAAAAGGACATGAGGATGAATATTATACCTTCTACAAATACTGCAGTAAGTGCCAGCTGCCAGCTGTAGCCCATTGTAAGAACAACCGTGTATGCAAAGAATGCGTTAAGACCCATGCCTGGAGCAAGGGCAAAGGGGTAGTTGGCAAGAAACGCCATAAGGATTGTAGCAAATCCGGCTGCAAGGCAGGTTGCTGTAATCAATGCCGGCAAATCCATACCTGTTGCACTTAGAATCGTCGGGTTAACTATTATGATGTATGCCATAGTCATAAAAGTTGTAAGACCCGCAATCACTTCGGTCTTTACATTGGTATTGTGCTCTCTAAGCTTAAATAGCTTTTCCAGAGTACCGGAGCCTTGTACGTTTGATTTTGTTGTCACGAAATTCCCTCCTTAATATTTTGTTTTTGGACTGAGCCGTCTGTCTCATCCTATATAGGTTGCACTAAAGAAGTTTCAAGGAAGAATTAGGCAACCTATGAAATCAAGGTATATGATTTTGCAATATTTGAATTTCAATGTAAGATGTTTATTGCAAAACATATAGTATCTGGTTAATAAAATTATAACATCTGTAGTAATCTATGGAAATACCCAAAAAAAATAAACCCCGCCTATAGACGGGGTCGGATCATACTGTATTCTTATGCCTGTGGTCTCATTGTCGGGAAAAGTATTACGTCCCTTATGGAATAGGAGTCAGTGAGGAACATTATTATTCTGTCTATTCCTATACCCATCCCTCCGGTTGGGGGCATTCCTACTTCTAGTGAATTTACAAAATCATCGTCTGTTGCATATGCTTCATCGTCTCCAAGCTCCTTATCATTTGCCTGCTGATCAAATCTTTCCTTCTGATCGATAGGATCGTTAAGCTCAGAATAAGCATTGGCAACCTCTCTGGCGAAGATAAAGGCCTCAAACCTTTCTGTCATCGTCGGGTCATCCTTCTTCTTCTTTGTAAGTGGTGAAATCTCAACCGGGTAGTCCAATATGAAGGTAGGCTGTATAAGATGCTCCTCTGCATACACTTCAAAAGCTGCATTTAATATATCTCCCTTTGTGCAATCCTTAAGCTTCTTCTTAAGCTCATCCACAACCTTAAGCTTCTTGGCTACTTCTCTTGCTTCCTCATCACTCTTTATTTCATTGAAGTCAACTCCGGAATACTTCTTAACAGCATCTACCATGGTCAATCTGTTCCACGGCGGCGTCAAATCCAATTCAGTTCCCTGATAGTTGATCTTTGTTGTTCCAAGAACCTTCTCTGCGCAATATGCCACAAGGTTTTCGGCAAGCTCCATCATATCGTTGTAATCAGCATAGGCCTGATACAACTCAATCATAGTGAACTCAGGATTGTGTCTGACGTCAATTCCTTCATTTCTGAAGTCCTTGCCCATTTCATACACTCTCTCAAAACCGCCCACTATAAGCCTCTTCAAGTAAAGCTCGGTAGCTATTCTGAGATACAAATCTATGTCCAATGCGTTACTGTGAGTTTTGAAAGGTCTAGCCGCAGCTCCACTGGCTATTGTGGCCAATATCGGAGTATCTACTTCTATGTAATCCTTTGCATCAAGGAATTCTCTTATTGCCTTGATAATCTGTGTCCTCTTGTAGAATGTATCCCTTACATCGTCATTGACGATAAGATCCACATATCTCTGCCTGTACCTCATTTCAGTATCTTTAAGTCCATGCCACTTCTCCGGCAGGGGCTGAAGCGACTTGCACAATAAAGTCACCTGTTTAGCATGTACGGATATCTCGCCTCTCTTGGTTTTGAACACAAAGCCTTTGATGCCAACGATATCGCCGATGTCATAGGTTTTGAATATCTTATATTCCTCTTCACCTATTTCATCCTGCTTAACATATGTCTGTACTCTTCCGTATCTATCCTGGATATCACAGAAGGATGCTTTTCCCATATCTCTGAAGGACATTATCCTTCCGGCTATAGAAACATCCTTTCCTTCCATCTCCTCAAAATTACCCTTGATGTCTTTTGAATGGTGAGTCTGATCATAGTTTAATATCTCAAAGGGATTGCGTCCTGTTTCCTTCAGTTGTTCAAGCTTATCCCTTCTGATCTTTAGTATCTCACTCAGATTCAATTCATCATTAGCCATTTTAATTCCCCCTACTTATTTATGTTAAGTACTTCGTATTTGATTACTCCATCCGGTACAATAATGTCTACAATGCTGCCAATCCCTTTGCCTATCAAAGCTTTTCCCACCGGAGATTCATTTGAGATTTTAAGATTCAGCGGGTCCGCCTCAGCAGAACCACCAATTGTATATTCAACCTCGTCGCCGAGTTCAATATCCTTCAGAGTGACCTTGCAGCCTACACTCACAATATCTGTCTGAATATCATCATCATCTATTACCTTGGCAGTCTTAAGTACGTTCTCAATCTGCGCTATTCTGCCTTCTACAAATGCCTGTTCGTTTTTAGCCTCATCATATTCCGAGTTTTCAGATATGTCGCCAAAAGCCAGGGCTTGCTTTATTCTAAGTGCCACCTCAGCCCTTCTTTTACTTTTTAAAAAATCCAATTCCTCTTCAAGCTTAGCCAGACCTTCTATTGTTAATATATTCTGTTTGTTCACAGTCTCTGCCTCCCGTTCAATAAGATTTTGCGCGATATTGAATAACAATAAAGGATACGTTTTATGAAATCTTAACTAGAATTCTATTTACGGTTTCATAAAACACGTTATACACATAAAATCTGGCTTGTGACCCAGCCAGTACAATGAAACCCTATACGTTATTTGTGGTATAGATAATATGCTCCTAAAATATTTTTTTATGCTGTGTATGTATTCCTATTATCCATTTTCTTTCTTTACACGGCATTATTTCACTATGAAAATTCCAGCTTATTCAGCATTCTTTTCACTTTATTTGTCTATTATAATGTAGTAGTTTCCTTATGTCAAGTATTAGTAAAAGGTACTAAATAAAGCAATAAGAGACCTGTTCATTTGCCTATGTCAAACAGGCTCCAATTTATCATTCTAAGTTAGATAAATGTAAGGAAATCTTCTTATAAAATCCATGGTGCTTCTTTCTCTGTAGAAGTGCCTCAATACACCGAGTATTTCATCATTAAAGGAGATATACAAATCGTCTTCAGCCAGACTTTCCAAGCTATCATACCATAGCAGCACCCGACTTACTTTTTCGAAATCACCTGATGCAGCATTACTGCCAATAAGTGTTTTACCGGATAATTCCGCCTGATTTTCCTCAAGCTCCACACTGTCATCCACTAAAACAATATCACATTGAGATATTGCTCTGCTCATATTCTTTGTAAAAGCTGCTGATATTCCTTTTTCAGCCATAAGCCTTTCATAAACTGTTTTTTTAAGAGCATTATCCATTTTATCATGTTCATAAATAACCACCCCGGCAGCTTCCTCCGCCATTGTACTGATGTATTCATAGCTGTGGGACTCCCCTATGAAGCACATGTTTTTTTTGAGAAGGTTGACATTTTTATTAACCGAAAGCTTAATCAATGCACCTAAATCTTTGATTGCTTTAATTTCATCAGTGCTACTCCTTTCCATAATGCTCTCAATATGCTCCAGGCCGCTTCCCAGATAATACTCAATATTCTTCCCTATGAAAAAGCTGATATTATTCTCCAGGCACATGCTTTTCAAAGACCTTTCAACCTTCCTGTTGTCTGCGGGATCCCTCATAGCAGGACACTCAATAATATGAATCATGGTTTTATCCTCGTGATCTCCTGCCTCAATAATCTGATTGATACGCGGCATAGCAAAAAATTTCAATACTTTTGGCAGAGTGCTTCTTCTAAAAACAATTATTGCAGCATTATTCATAGCATACCCTCCGAATATATTGAAATTTAACTATAACCCCCCAGGCAATATATAAATCGCACAAAGAAGATTATATCGAATAGTTGCGATTTATAACATTAATGAAAACGTTTCGCACTATTCAAATGTTATTTAATGGATTAGTGCGAAACATATACCTCATATAATAATATTAACTGCCTGACGGATATATTCTGATTTTAACTTATAAATGTTTCAGCCTTGCTTCTCAACGAAAGACACCTCGCTATCATAAAAGTGTTCCACCCTTGGTTTGAAATTTATCTCCTTCAGCACCTTCAAATAGTCTTCGTGAGTTATTTCCTCAGCATCTTTGCCTATGAGTGCCACCAGCAGAGCCTCAATGACGTTGGTACCGAAGGAACGGCCTTCCAGGTCCGGGGTTGAAGTAACCAAAGTACGTATTCCACACAGCTTGAGCCACTCAATATCTTCTTTTGTTACAGTATTTGTGACAACCATCCTGCCCTGCATTCCACCAGGCATATATTGCCTTATGTAGTGAAAATCACCTGCTATTATGTCTGCATCATAAAAGAATTTATCAATCCTACCCATCCTGTTTATCTCTTTATTCTGCTCCTTGCCTGTAGGATAAAGCATTTCAAAGGGCAAGCGGCAAGCAACAGGAGCAATGACACCGGCTATCCTGTCCAGCATCCTCAGAGATTTAATAGGTATATTTATGCCCAGAGCGACCATGAGATCTCCGAGCACCAGCTCACAACCCATGTTCTGGAAACCCTCCGCCATACCATACCTGTCGATTCCAGGCAGTATAAATACATTCTTCCCTTTAAGCTTTTCCACGTTATTATCTATAAAATTAGGTATCTCCTTCTCCAATGACGTCTTTAATCCTGAGCCGTCAACCATAGGGGTGAGCTTTGCTGCTTCTCTGATAGGAAGAGCATCTTTTATTTTGTAGCGGGTTTTTCCTGCGTTCAGGTACACATCAATTCCACCCATTCCAAAGGCATCAACCTTCCCGTCCAGCTCCCGGACAAGCTTGATTGCCATCTGAATGTCTCCGTCAGTCCCTACTCTTTCAATAATGACCTTTTCGTCATTAATATCAATTTCTACCCTGTGGTTTCTCTTGGAAGAACCTATGCTTATACTTACTATATGCTTCATACCTACCTATCCTTTCAATGTCATTAATATGTCATTCAAAATATCCAGATTAACATTTACATCTTCTATTATAGGCGATTTCCCAATATCTATCTCTATAACCTTATTGTCCAGCATATCTCTTGCTATCCTGTTCCTGTAATCCGAGCCCATCACGATTACATTATCAAAGCTTCTGAATTTATTGATAAGCTCCATTATCTTGTTGGAAAGCTGTACCCCACTGCATTCATTAACAAAATCCGTTCTTTCCGCCTCAGACATCAGAATGAAATACTCAACTCCATAAGCCCTAAGTATTGCCTCTACTTCAGCTTTATTCTTAATGGGAAAACCTATTGCCGCAATACTATGACCCTTCCTTATTTCCCCCATGCCCTCCAGCCGTGAGATAAACGTGCGCTCCACTCCCAGCTTCTCTGCCACCTCCTGCTGAGATAATCCCAGCATACGGTAATGAAGTATCTCCTTGGCCTTGGTATTTATTTTCGTAAGGCTTACTACTTTATCACCAATTCTGATCAGATCCATTCCCACACCTCAAATATATATATTATTGGTCTGTGCACCATCTTGTATACAATTTCATTGTAATACTAATACTTTTTTTTCACAATATGTAAATATCAATCTATATAATAAAACTCCCGGAAAATCCAGCCTTCCGGGAGTTTTATTCACTATATATCCTTTTTTAGGTGATCCAGATATTCAGATAATATACTCTTCACCTCTTCACAGGTGGTCAATTTAAATATTTCGGCCTTTACCCTTGCAGAGCCGGGCATCCCTTTAAGATACCAGGCTGCATGCTTGCGCATCTCCTTAACCCCTATGGCTTCGCCTTTAAGCTCAGTGATCATGTTCATATGTCTGATTATTGTCTTCACTCTTTGCTCATAGGAAGGCTCCGGAAGCAGCTGACCCGTCATAAGATATTCTACTGTCCTCCTGAATATCCAAGGGTTTCCTTGGGAACCTCTTCCGATCATTACAGCATCACAGCCTGTTTCATCAAGCATTCGTTTTGCGTCTTCCGGTTTTGCTATGTCGCCGTTTCCTATTACAGGTATGTCAACAGCCCTTTTTACTTGTTTTATTATGCTCCAGTCAGCGGTACCGCTGTAAAATTGCTCTCTTGTCCTTCCATGGATGGCTACTGCCGCAGCGCCCTCCTGAGCTGCGATTCCAGCTATCTCTACAGCATTGACCGACTCTTCATCCCAGCCCTTTCTGGTTTTTATGGTGACAGGCACCTTCACAGCCTTTACTGTACACCTTACAATTTCTCTTACCAGCTCCGGTCTTTTCATAAGTGCGCTGCCATCGCCATTCTTCACTATTTTAGGTGTAGGGCATCCCATATTGATGTCTATTATAGCTGCTCCGCCGGCTTCTGCCTGTCTTGCAGCCTCCGCCACTATTTCAGGGTCGCTTCCAAAGACCTGCGCTGCTGCCGGCCTTTCCTCCTCTGCTATCTCCAATAGAACTGCAGTATTATCACTTTTATAATGCAACCCCTTGGCACTGACCATTTCAGTGTAGGTGAGGCCGCAGTCCTGCCTTTTACACAGTATCCTGAAGGCCATGTCCGTTACTCCCGCCATAGGAGCCAAAAATACATTATTGCTGAGCTTTACACTCCCTATTTGCATTTGTTCTATTACCTGCCTAATTCGGAATGACACAGGGGGCATTCCCTACTATTTTCCACTAGTCTTCCCTGTTTCTTTCATATATTATTCTCAAGCCTTCCAGAGTAAGCATGCCATTTACCGTATCAATAGTTTCTGATTCTGAGGCTATTAGCTTTGAAAGGCCTCCTGTAGCTATTACCTTTGTATTCATGTTCCCAAGTTCCTTTTTCATTCGTCTTACTATATAATCCACCTGACCCACATATCCGTAGATAACTCCCGATTGTATGCTGTTTATTGTATTCTTGCATATAACAGTGCCAGGCTTAATAAGTTCAACTCTCGGAAGCTTGGCAGTCTTTTCAAAAAGTGCATCTATTGATATCCTTATACCGGGGGATATTGCTCCTCCCAGGTATTCCCCGTTTTCCGAAACTGCACAATAGGTAGTTGCTGTACCGAAATCAACAATTATAAGCGGTCCGCCGTACAGCTCATATGCTGCAACAGCATTCACTATTCTATCGGCTCCTACTTCCTTGGGATTGTCATATTTTATATTTATGCCTGTTTTGATTCCCGGTCCGACAATAAGCGGCTCCCTGCCGATATACTTCCTGGCCATGTGTTCAAGAGTATACATGATAGAAGGTACCACAGAGGAAATTGTCACTGCTTCAATGTCGGGAAACTTGAATCCCTGGAGCGCAAACAACTGGCTTATTATCATTCCATATTCATCAGAGGTCTTGCCCTCATCGGTTTTTACCCTCCAAAAATTGACGAGCTTCCTGCCCTCATAAATTCCTAATACAATATTGGTGTTCCCAACATCAATAACAAGTACCATAATATAGCCTCCCACCTGTATTGTTTATTTTCATATCTACGATATGGGCGCCCCTACAGAGGAACGCATATAATGCGCTCCCGTAACCCCGTATCTCGTATCTAGAGACCATTTTAGCATCACAATCGTTATTTTTCAACCGCATGATTATATATACCCGCATAAGCTCCTTACGGATACCTCTCCTGACATTATCTCTCTCAGGGATCCGTCTGCAAGCTTCACCACAAGATGCCCATCCTCGGATATATCAACTGCCAGACCTGTTATTTCCTCTTTCTTGCTTATTACCCTTATCTCTTTCCCTAATACTGCGGATTTGTCCTTATACTCATTTAAAAAGAACTTGATACTTCCATCCCTTACAAAAACCTTATATATTTCCTCAAACTCATATAATACTGAAGCTGCCAGGTCTTTCCTGAGAACAGTATTGCCGCTTTCAAGCTTAACTGATGTGGCAATGCTTGAAACCTCCGGTCCAAAGTCCTCAAGCTCCAGATTTGCATTTATCCCGATCCCTATAATAACATGTTTTATTTCATCAGCCTCTGCGCTCATTTCCGTCAATATCCCGCAGAGTTTTTTACCCCCTGCCGTGATGTCGTTGGGCCATTTTATTCTTGCCTCCAGCCGGCAGCAGCTCCAGAGTGCCTTAACTACAGCAAGGGCAGCAGCAATTGTCAGTTTTGGCGCATCATTAGGAAGTATATCCGGCTTCAGCATTATGGACATCCATATTCCTTTTCCTCTAGGCGAAACCCAATGCCTTCCCAGCCTTCCCTTTCCACCGGTCTGCTCCTCGGCAATAACCACAGTACCTTCCTGAAAAGGCTTTTCTGCTGCTTTCTTTGCATATGTATTTGTTGATGTTACATTGTCAAGATATATGATGTTCCTTCCAATGCATTTGGTATGCAGGAAAGGCTCAAGCTCGCTAAATGACAGCACATCAGGGCTTCCTACCAGCCTATAGCCGCTGTTGGTCTGGGATTCTATACTGTAGCCCTCATCACGGAGCCTTTTTATATGCTTCCATACAGCGGTCCTGGATATTCCCAGCCTTCTGCTTATATCCTCACCGGAAACCGCCTGTCCGTTATTTGCTTTTAGCTCTTCCAATATCTTATTTTTCACATTTTCACCTCAGAATGCGGACTCCCACTGGGCGCCCTTGCTGCGGAACGGTTTGGAACCGTTCCCTACACACATATCTTATCTCGAATCTATTATACTACAACTGAATAAAAAAACCAGACAATTTCTTGTCTGATTTTCCATATAATATCAGTTCTATTTCCCTAACATCGCCAGGAGTACACCTGCCGCAACTGCCGAGCCTATAACCCCTGCAACATTGGGTCCCATTGCATGCATCAAAAGATAGTTGTTCGGGTTCGCTTCCTGTCCGACCTTCTGCGATACTCTTGCTGCCATCGGAACTGCTGATACACCTGCGGAGCCTATGAGAGGATTAACCTTCCCTCCCGACACCTTGCACATTATCTTACCAAATATGACTCCTGCAGCTGTTCCCACAGAGAATGCCGCAAGTCCAAGTGCAATTATCGCAAGTGTCTGTGGCTGTAGGAATACTTCTCCGTTTGCTGTTGCTCCTACTGCTACTCCAAGGAATATTACAACTATATTCATAAGCTCGTTCTGAGCTGTTTTTGAAAGTCTGTTCAATACACTCTGCAGATCAACTGCTTCTCTCAGCAGGTTGCCGAACATAAGAAGCCCTATTAGTGCTGCAGCTGACGGAAGTATCATTGATACAACCAAAGTACACAGTATCGGGAATACTATCTTTTCAACCTTGGATACCGTTCTTAACTGTTCCATTACTATAGCTCTCTCTTTTGGCGTTGTAAGAGCTTTCATTATAGGTGGCTGAATAAGAGGTACCAATGCCATATACGAATATGCCGCTACGGCTATGGGCCCTAAAAGATGCGGAGCCAGTTTTGCCGTAAGATATATAGCTGTCGGTCCGTCAGCTCCACCTATTATTCCTATGGAGCCTGCTTCCTGAAGGGTAAAGGATAATCCCGGTACAAGGTTCAGAAGCATGGCGCCTATAAAGGTGGTGAATATTCCAAACTGTGCTGCTGCTCCTAGGAGTATGCTCCTGGGGTTTGCTATCAGCGGACCGAAGTCGGTCATAGCTCCTACTCCAAAGAATATAAGCGGCGGATATATTCCCAGCTTTACACCCTGATAAAAATAGTGCAGAACGCCACCAGCCTGCTTCAACTTATGTACATGCTCTCCTGTTACAGGATCTGTGACAATTTCATAAATCGGACCTGCCATGAGCCCTGTCATCGGCAGATTCGCCAACAGCATACCAAAGGCTATGGGTACCAGGAGAAGCGGTTCAAAACCCTTCTTCAGCGCGAGATACATAAGTACGCATGATATTACAATCATAGTTCCTTGCTGCCATGATATTGCCGTGAATCCCATACTGTAATAGAAATTCAATAATTCATCCCATAATGACACATGGATTCCCCCAATCAATATTTAAACTTTAGCGGGGAATTCCATATTCCCCTGATTTCAATGCTTTACGCCAGTGCAAACAATACCTGTCCTGTGCTTACAGAATCTCCTTGACTTACAGCTACTGATGCTACTGTGCCATCTCCACCTGCCATTATTTCATTTTCCATTTTCATTGCCTCAAGTATGCAAAGAACCTGTCCTTTTTTCACTGCATCTCCTGCTTTTACACTGATGCTCAATATTGTACCGGGCATTGGTGCTGTTACTGTGCTTGCACCTGCCGGTACTGCTGCCGGTGCTGCTTTGGGTGCAGGAGCCGGAGCTGCTTTGGGTGCTGCCGGAGCTGCTGCTCTTGGTGCTGGTTGAGCTGCTGGGGCTGCAATTACACCATCTTTTATTTCTTCTACTTCAACCTCATAGCTTTTTCCATTGACGTTTATCATAAATTTTCTCATGAAATATTCCTCCTCAATAAATATTTAGAACCTGTTGCCCATCTGTTCAGTCCTGCTGACCTTGCCCCAAGCAGGAGTGTAATCATTAACCCGTCTGATGTTCCGAACCACTATATTGCTGTTTCCTCCCAGACAGGATATTACTGCAGCAGTTATTACAGCTACCAGCTGATCATCGTCTGCTGCTTCTGCCACACTCACTTGGGGTACAGAAGTCTCAGCCGCTTTTGCTGCTGACACCTGAGTCACTGCCGTACTATTTTTCTTCTCCTTATGAAACACCACTTCCATAGCTTTCAGAATGAACTGAAGCAGGATCAGTACTGAGAATACTATCCCCATTCCCATAAGAGTTACTATCATGGCATATAAAAAGGTATCACCGAAATTAGTCATTATTTCACCCCATCGCTCTTATTATAACGAGTAGGCGCATATATTCCACCTTAATTTGTCATGCGCCGTAAACGAGTTTCAATAAAGGCTTCCTTGGTCGTTAAAATTCTTCAATAGAAGCCTTTATTATACCGGGAGATTGCCGTGTTTCTTCGCCGGCCTGTTCTCTCTCTTGCTTGCAAGCATTTCAAAGGCGCCAGCCAGTCTCTGCCTTGTTTCCGAAGGCTCTATGACAGCATCTACAAAGCCTCTGCTTGCTGCTATGTATGGTGTAGCAAACTTTTCTCTGTACTCCTGTATCTTTTCTGTTCGGGCTTGTGCAGGATCTTCGGCACCTTCGATATCCTTCTTGAATATGATATTAGCTGCGCCTTCAGGCCCCATAACTGCAATTTCCGCCATTGGCCATGCATAAACCATATCAGCTCCCAGGTCCTTGCTGCACATTGCCAGATATGCTCCGCCGTATGCTTTTCTTACTACCATTGTAACCTTGGGCACTGTTGCCTCAGAGTATGCATAAAGCATCTTGGCTCCGTGTCTTATGATTCCGCCGTATTCCTGGTTTGTTCCCGGCAGGAAGCCCGGTACGTCAACAAGATTGAGTATGGGAATATTAAAGGCATCACAGGTTCTTATAAACCTTCCGGCTTTGTCTGAAGCGTTTATATCCAGGCATCCGGCCAGAACCTTAGGCTGGTTTGCTATTATTCCTATGCTTGCCCCGTTAATCCTGGCATATGCTGTGATTATGTTCTTTGCATAATATGGCTGAACTTCCATAAAATCACCATTATCAACAATAGCACTTATTATGTCCTTCATATCATAAGGTTTGTTAGGGTTCTCCGGTACTATTGTATTCAATGCCTCTTCTATTCTATTAAGATCATCACCGGTTTCAATAACAGGCGCAGTCTCCAGATTATTTGAGGGCAGGAAGCTTAGAAGTCTCTTTATCTCTTCAATGCAGGCCTTCTCATCAGGACTGATGAAATGGGCTACCCCGCTTATACTGTTATGAGTCATGGCGCCGCCAAGCTCCTCCGATGTAACCTCTTCTCCCGTAACCGTCTTTATAACCTGTGGGCCTGTTATGAACATCTGGCTGGTCTTATCCACCATGAATACAAAATCAGTGATTGCAGGAGAATAAACTGCTCCCCCTGCACATGGCCCCATAATTACGGATATCTGCGGAATAACTCCCGACGCTATTGTATTTCTGTAGAATATCTGACCATAGCCTGAAAGGGCATCAACACCCTCTTGTATTCTTGCTCCGCCGGAATCATTTATTCCAACTACAGGTGCTCCCATCTTCAGGGCTAAATCCAACACCTTGCATATCTTCTTGGCATGCATTTCTCCAAGGGAACCGCCTACAACGGTAAAATCCTGGGCATAAGCATAGACCAATCTGCCCTCTACAGTCCCGTACCCTATGATTACACCTTCTGCAGGGGCTTCCATAGATTCCATTCCGAACTCTGTGCATCTGTGCTTCATAAATGCATCCAGTTCTACAAAGCTTCCCGGATCCATCAGCAGGTTGATTCTCTCTCTCGCTGTCATTTTCCCGGCTTTGTGCTGCTTGGCTATCCTTTCAGACCCGCCGCCTTCTTCAATCTTTTCCAACCTGGAGTGTAAATCGTTGATTTTATCTACTGACATAGAATCTCCTCCATTTTCATAAAGCTATTACTTTCTTTCACAAAGTTCTATCAATACACCGTTAGTGCTTTTGGGATGAAGGAATGCTATCCTGGCACCACCGGCTCCATACCTTGGTTTTTCATCAATAAGCCTCATACCTTTTGCTTTCATCTCTTCCAATGCTGCCTCTATATCATCCACTCTAAAGGCTATATGCTGAATTCCCTGGCCTTTGGCCTCTATAAACCTGGCAATGGGCCCCTCGGGAGAAGTTGATTCCAATAGCTCTATTTCAGTGTCCCCCACCGGCAGGAATGCAACTTTTACTTTTTGCTCCTCAACCACTTCAGTACCGTGAAGCTCCAGGCCCAGAACATCCTTGTACAACTTTACAGCTTCATCAAGATTGCTTACCGCAATACCTATATGGTCTACTCTGTCCACCATTTTCATACCTCCTTTTACTCAATATAATTCTACAGATTCTTCATATAAATGTCTATTGCAATATCAACAAACTTATTGGCGGTTTTTTGTAAACTCATCCATAAGCCTGTCTGCAGCCGAGTATGGATCCAATTGTTTGTCCATAACCTCTTGTGCAAGCTCATCAATAATATTGGTATCCTCACTCAAGCTATATACCGTTCTCATAACCGTGTCTTTGAAAATATCCATGATTTCAGTTCTTAGTCTTTTTATTTTCTTTTGTTCATAGCTTCCACTGTTATTCTGATATACCCAGTGATTTTCAATGAGTTCCAGAAGCTCTGCTATACCTGTATCATCCCTGGCAATTATGTTCCATACCGGAGGTCTGTATTCTTCACTTCTATTGAAATCCAGCATGGCTTCTAGCTCAGCAGCAGTGCGTTCTGCACCATCTCTGTCGGATTTATTTACTGCAAAAATATCTCCTATCTCCATAATACCGGCCTTTATGGCCTGGATGTCATCCCCCAGCCCCGGCACCATCACCATCACCACAGTATCTGCAAGCTTCACGATATCAATTTCCGACTGCCCTACACCCACTGTTTCAATAAAAATGTAATCCATTCCGAAAATATCCAAAACCTTAACAGCTCCATGAACTGCCTTTGACAAGCCCCCCAAGGCACCCCGGGTACCCATGCTTCTTATGAAAACCCCGGGATCACAGCTTAGATCTGTCATCCTGACCCGGTCTCCCAAGATTGCCCCGCCTGTAAATGGGCTTGTGGGGTCAACAGCTACTATCCCCACCTGTTTTCCAGCTTTCCGGAGCTGCTTTGCAAGCTTATCGGTTACAGTGCTCTTACCAGCTCCCGGTGGTCCGGTAATGCCTATTATTCTGGCATGGCCGGTCATGCTGTAACAGTCTTTGATTATTCGGACTGCCTCTGCCTCTCCATTCTCCATCATTGATATCAGTCTTGCAGCAGCCCTCTTGTCCTTTTTCAGCAAGCCTGCCTTAATATCCATATCAAGCTCCTATTATTTTCTCTTAATATTTTCTTTTATAAATTCTATAGTATCAATTGTAGGAGTTCCCGGTGTAAATATCCCTGCAATACCTGCATCAATCAAGCCTGGTATATCATCCTCCGGGATAACTCCTCCACCCACAACAAGTATGTCCTCAGCACCTTTTTCCTTGAGAAGATTGACAACCTTCGGGAAAAGATGGTTGTGCGCTCCTGACAATATACTCATAGCTACACAATCAGCATCCTCCTGTATAGCTGTTTCAACTATCTGCTCAGGGGTCTGTCTGAGACCGGTATATATAACCTCCATACCCGCATCCCTAAGTGCCCTTGCGACAACCTTGGCACCCCTGTCATGACCGTCAAGTCCGGGTTTTGCAACTACCACTCTGATAGGCCTATCCAAATTCATAACCTCCCAA
>LOES01000247.1 GCA_001515955.1 Clostridia bacterium BRH_c25
CACTTACACCTGTGACGGTTTGAGGCCAGGTACACAGCACACCCTGAGAGTAAGGGCAAGAGGCAATTACGGAACAAGTAACTGGAGCATCCCTGTCAATGAATCAACCATAAGGTATGAGTCTGGGATACCATATATTTCCGGGATTGTGGAAAAAGACCTTATTGTACTGATATGGAATCCGATGGATGGTGCAACAGGCTATGATCTGGAGGCAGACGGAACGGTTATTGAGAATATTGCAGCTGCATCATACAGGCATATCGGACTATCTCCGGGCACACAGCATACATACAGAGTGAGAGTAAGGGATGGTTCAGGCACAGGTGATTGGAGCAGGACATTAACCACAATAACCATGTCTGAGACCCCGGCAACCCCTACAAACGTAACGGCATCATCAAGCATGACCTCTATACTCATCACCTGGGACAAGGTGACAGCTGCAGATGGGTATGAGATAGAAGTAGACGGAGTGGCCGTAGATGCCGGAACAGGCAGCAGCTACCTGCATGGCAGTCTTTCACCGGATACTACCCACACATACAGAGTAAGAGCTAAAAATCTGGGAGGCTTCAGCCCATGGAGCGAGCTATTAAGCAAAGCAACTGTAAGCTCAGTACAGACATATAACCTGGACTGTGCAGCAGGAGATGAATTCAACCTCATGCTTTCGGCAGCAAACATACAGGACCTGGGCAATTACTCCTTTACAGTAAGCTACAATGTAGAGGACTTCGATGTGACAGATCTTTGCGGGCTGACGCCGAGGATAGATACTTCAGCAGGCAGTATAACCGGGACAGATATACAGATCACACAATACGAGCCGGGAACGATAGTATTCACAAAGACAAGCTCTACACAGACCTATGAGGTATGGTCGGGAATTGTAAACAGCATTAAGTTCAAGGCGAAGCATGATGGAATGATGACCATTACATACAGTATTAATTAGAAATATGAAATTGGGAGGGATAGTATGATAACAAATAAGTTCAAAAACCAGATAAAAAGGATAATAGTTTTTGTTATTTGCTTAATAATTGGACTCAATACTACCATGAGTTTTAACGGATATTCTTCATCTAATAAACATTTTGTACGGTTAGGCATTGAAAATGTTTGGGCAGCTCCTGTTGCATATAATATTGAAGCTTTTACAGAATCAGGCTTAGCATGGCCAATTGGCTCAGGAGGATGTGGAGTGACCTATGGGCCTGTATCGTTTTCGGGTGTCACATTTGATTCTACTGATGGTTCATTTACTCTTATGACATCTATGCCAGGCAGTTATTATGTTACAGGTTACTATGTAAAAGATGGATCTATCGAGAGACAAGCATATGTGCGCATGAGTGTTAGAGGTAGTAATGGAGTGGAGTATATACTATATGAAGTTAATTCAACAAGTGCAAACCTTACTTACTATTATTTAAATAATAAAAATTTTTCTTATGTACTACCTTTAGGTGTTACTCCGGTATCTATCCACCTTCAATTTATTGCTTACCGTGGAATTTCATATGGGCCAGATGTGTATTTACCCATAACTATAGCTAATGTCAGCCCAACAATAAACGTCACAACACCTTCATCTAATGGTACATTCAGCGAAGTAGCAGGATATAATACAATATCACTTCAAGGCAGTGTAAGCGACCCAAATACAGGAGATGTAATAACAACTAAATACAACATAGACGGCGGAACTGCACAAACAGTCTCAGGTACAGTAACAACAAGCGGAAGCTTTACAACAACAAATATAAATGCTGGGAGCCTTTCAGAGGGGAACCATACATTGAATGTATGGTGTTCGGATAATCAAGGAGCATCATCTGCAACAACTGCAATACCCTTCAAAGTAGACAAAACACCACCAACATTAGGTACAGTCACCGTAACCTCAGCAACAAACAGCATAACAATATCCGGTTCAGCAACAGATGCTATTGCCGGTCTTGACTCTTATCCATATAGATATTCATTGTCAACAAAGCCTACGACAAATTGGTTGGCTCCTTCATCATCACCATACACATATGGCTCCCTTACTGCCAATACCCAATATACCGCAACCTTCGAAGCAAGAGACTCAAAAGGCCATACAGCAAGCAAGCAGCAGAGCATATATACAAAGGCTATAATGCCTACTGTCACAGTAAACAATCCAACCTCATATACACTGGATGTATCCATGAGTGATGCAAACCCATCGACGACCCCATATCAGATCATTGTCAATACAAATAAGTATGTAACTCCCGAAGGGATACTGACAACCTCCCCGGTATGGATAACCCCTGCCGGAAAGAAGATAACAGTAAAAGGACTTACACCCCAAACCACCTATACCTTCCGGGTAAAAGCCAAAAACGGCAATGAGGTGGAGACCACATTAAGCTCATCGACAAGTGGTACGACCCTTATGGCACCTCCTGCCGCACCTGTGAATATAATAGCCACTGCAACGGCTAACACAATCAAAGTGTCGTGGGATGCAGTACCCACAGCCACAGGCTATGAGATAGAAGCTGACGGAATTACAGTTAATGCGGGTACGGGCACCACATACACCCATACAGGACTTAACCCGGGAACACCCCACACCTACAGAATAAGAGGAACAAACGAAGGGGGACCGGGCAGCTGGAGCACAGCAATAGAAAAATCAACCCTTCCAAGCGCACCGGGAATACCTGCAAACCTGACTGCAATACCCTTAAGCACATCAGTAACAGTAACCTGGAATAACGTACCCGGAGCCACCGGCTATGACATAGAAGTAAATGGTGCTCTGGTGAATAACGGACCAAATACCAACTACAGGCACACAAGCCTTACACCGGGGACAAGCCACAGCTACAGAGTAAGAAGCATAAATGCAGGAGACAAGAGCGGCTGGAGCAATACCGTCACAGTAACCACACTGATTGAATCCGCCCCGGTACCTGTGAACCTGGAAACAACATCCTCCAAAAATCAAATAGCAATAACCTGGGACTCTGTAGACGGAGCCACAGGCTATGAAATAGAGGTAGATGGAGTAAGAATAGACAACAACACAAAGACATCATACACCCACAGCAGCCTGAACCCGGGCACAGAGCACAGGTACAGGGTAAGAGCCAAAAGGGGCGTTACAGTATCAGACTGGAGCTCCATGGTGATGGCTGCAACACTGACAGGGGAGTTCGGCACACCATCGAACTTCAAGGCATATGCAGAGGATACATATGTATCATTGACCTGGGATGCTGTAACAGATGCAGTAAGCTATGCTGTTGAAATAGACGGGAATATAGTAAGTAACGATATAGACAACTTCTGCATGCATGAAGGTCTTGAACCCTATACAACCCACAGGTACAGGGTAAGGGCAAGCAGTGAAACAGAGACCAGTGACTGGAGTGATATGCTGACGGTGACCACATTCACACTTCCCACCCCAAAGAACATAACGGCAGCAGCCTCGGAAACCTCAATAGAGACAGTATGGGAAGCAGTATACGGAGCAGAAGCCTACGACCTTGAATTTGATGGGACAATAATATCCGGCATATCGGATACCGCATATACCTGCGACGGGCTAAGGCCGGGCACACAGCACAGCTTGAGCGTAAGAGCCAGGGGCAGCTACGGAACAAGCAACTGGAGCATACCCCTTAACCAATCAACCGTATCCGGCGGATCAGACACAATATCCCTATCCGGCATAGCAAGAAAGAACACAATAACCCTGCTGTGGAAGCAGGCTGATGACGTTCAAAGCTATGACCTGGAAATCGACGGAGCTGTGACAGAAGCTATAGAAGGTACATCCTACCTGCACAGCAGCCTATCTCCGGGTACACAGCATACATACAGAATCAGAACAAGAAACGAGTCAGGCACAGGAGAGTGGAGCAGCACCTTCACAGCGGTCACAATGTCTGAAACCCCTGCCACACCGACCAACATAACAGCATCATCCAACATGACCTCCATACTCATCACCTGGGACAAGGTAACAGCCGCAGAGGGCTATGAAATAGAAATAGACGGAGTAGTCGCAGATAACGGAACAGGCAGCAGCTACCTGCACAGCAGCCTCTCACCGGATACAACCCACACCTACAGAATAAGAGCCAAAAACCCGGGAGGTTACAGTCCATGGAGTGAACTGTTGAACAAAACTACCATAAGCTCAGTCCAGACCTACAACATCGACTGTGCGGCAGGAGACGAATTCAACCTGATACTTTCGGCAGCCGGCATACAGGACATGAGCGATTACTCATTCACAGTGAGTTACGACGTAGAGGACTTCGAAGTGACAGACCTCTGCGGGCTTACCCCAAGAATAGACACGGCAACAGGAGACATAACAGGGACAGATATAAAGATTACACAGTATGAACCGGGGACAATAGTATTCACAAAGACAAGCTCTGCACAGACCTATGAGGTATGGTCGGGGATTGTGAACAGCGTCAGGTTTAAGGCTAAGCGTGATGGTCAGTTAGAAATTACATATAGCATCAACTAGTACTTATTAACACGAGACAAAAATGCTTGAAATGTTGATATATATGAAGAGAAAGGTGATGGATATGAAAAAACTTCAACGGACTCTGTGTAAAGCCATTGCATTCGTTTTCCTGCTATCCAACCTGTTGGTGTCAATACCTGCTGTAGAAATAGTATTTGCTGCGGACAAGCCTGAAAAGGAAGTCAAGGATATAAAAATAAAATATGAAGACAGGGAAAAAACAGAAGTAATCGTCAAATACAAAGCGGGCAAGCTTAAGGATGATGTCAAAAATCGTGTAAAACAAAGCCTGAAGCTTGAAAAAATGGATAACAAAAAAAGATACAGCAGGTTCAACATAGATATAATGGAGATCGGAAAAACAGATGACATGAACAAGGTCATCAACATGCTAAAAAGCGACCCTGACGTAGAATATGTCCAGCCCAACTACAAGCTGGAAATACAGGCACTGCCCACCGATACCAGATTCAACGAACAGTGGGGGCTTCTAAACACCGGGCAGGAAGTAGAAGGCCATACCGGTAGAACAGGTGTCGACATCAACGCAGTCAATGCCTGGAATACCACAAAGGGCTCAGCCTCTGTAGTAGTAGGTATCCTGGATACAGGCATAGATATAGACCATAAGGATCTGAAGAATTCTATCTTCGTAAACACCGGAGAAATACCGGGAAACGGCATTGACGATGACAACAACGGCTATATCGATGATGTAAACGGCTGGGACTTCGTAAACGCGGACAATACCGTATATGATTCCGCAAGCCTTGATTTGCACGGGACCCATGTGGCCGGCATAATAGCCGCCGGAGCCAACAATGAAGGCATAAGCGGTGTGGCACCCAATGTCAAGCTGCTGCCTTTAAAATTCATAAACGGGAACTGGGGCTACACCTGTGACGCAATAGACGCTATAGAGTATGCAATGAACATGGGCGTAAAAATAATCAACTGCAGCTTTGGGGGTACCGACAACAACTTTGCATTAAAAGACACAATGGTCAACAGCGGAATTCTTTACGTCTGCTCGGCAGGAAACAGGGGCGCAGACGTATCCGTATCTCCTGTATATCCGGCATGCTTCAACATACCCAATGTACTTTCTGTGGCATCCATAGACAGCATGGGTGTGATCTCACCCTACTCCAGCTATGGGAACAAAATACATGTTGCTGCACCGGGGATAAATATACTAAGCACGACTCCCGGCAACACCTATGACTATTCTTCAGGCACATCGGTATCGGCTCCTTTTGTAACAGGTGCTGCAGCACTGCTGAAAAGCTATGCCCCCAGCCTTAACTATGAACAATTGTCTGCGAGGATAAAAGCCAATGCAGTACCATGTACAAACCTGCAGGGCAAGGTTTCTTCCGGGGGCAGGGTGGATGCATATGCTGCGCTTACAAACACAAAACCCCCTGCCGATACATATACAGGCCCCGGA
>LOES01000248.1 GCA_001515955.1 Clostridia bacterium BRH_c25
CGTCATACTTTGTAGCTGTTGCACCGCCGTACTTTGAAAGTACTGTTGTTATTGCCGCTGTAAGTGTTGTCTTACCGTGGTCAACGTGACCTATTGTCCCTATGTTTACATGGGGTTTGGTCCTCTCGTATTTTGCCTTTGCCATTTTTACTTTTCCTCCTCTAAGTTTCAAGATTGTGAGCCAAATGTATAGACAGTCTGAAACTCCCCGTACAATAACTCAAAATTACTTATTATATTTGGGACATTCATCCCCATAGAGTTCCAGCAAACTCACCCGTGTGTGTCTTAAAAGATGGAGCTCACGAGCGGGCTTGAACCGCCGAACCTCTTCCTTACCAAGGAAGTGCTCTACCTGCTGAGCTACGTGAGCATGTCTCTTTTATGGAGCGGGCAGCGGGAATCGAACCCGCATAGCCAGCTTGGGAAGCTGGTATTCTACCACTGAACTATGCCCGCAAATGGTGGAGAGAGATGGATTCGAACCATCGAAGTCTGAGACAACAGATTTACAGTCTGCCCCCTTTGGCCACTCGGGAACCTCTCCATACAATATGGTATTATAATGCTTATCTGACCTTTTGTCAATATGATTGAAGGCTTGTGTACATCAAATTTATTGGCATATTTGGATGAATTATAAAATATTTGATTCGTATATATATTTTACTTTACACTATCTGATTATGTATTGTCACTAATTATGCTTGATTTTTCGAATAAACTGTTGACATTATACAAATAATTACATAGAATAAAATATGCAAACACTGAAGTAAGAAACAACGAGAGGTATATTTTATGTTGGAGAGTGTTCATAACTAGATAACTGAATCTAGGATTGAAAGGGGAACCTATAAGTAATAGGTTTTATTCTGTTACCCTTTTGATATATTGAACACGGAACCAATTGTATACTACTGTACAGTACCGTGCTTATGCACGTTTTTTTATTGGCGTATGTCAGCTCTGCGGTTAAAGCTTTTACCTGCAGAGTTTAAATAACTGTATTATATTGGATATGAAGGTTGTGATTGGACGTGGTCTGATTGCAGCCTTTTTATTTATAAATGTAAAGATAATGACGAGGAGAGAAAAAAATGAATTCAACCGCTATTAAAATTTTGGAATTTGATAAAATAAGGGAAATGATAAAAGCCTATACGGTATCAGCCATGGGAAGAGATCTTGCAGACAGGCTTGAACCCTCTCTGAATATTAATACGATAATGTCATGGATGAATGAAACTACCGAGGCCTGTGCCATATTGCAAAGAAGCGGCAGTGTCCCAATTCACAGTCTTAACAATATAGAAAATGCCATGGGCAAAGTGGGCAAAGGCATGGCCCTGCTTCCTGAAGAGCTCGAAATTATCCTGAGCTTGCTGCAGGAGGTAAGCAAGCTTAAGAGATTCATGAATGATAAGTCATCAGTTGCTCCAATAGTCAGCAGCTATGCCCTATCTGCCTATGAACTGGAGGAGCTGTCGGAGGGAATAGCACGGTGCATACAGAATGGAAGGGTGGATGACAAAGCCAGCAGTGAGCTGTGCAAAATTAGAAAAAGAATAATAATTCTGGAAGACAGAATAAAAGGCAAGCTGGAGAATATTCTGAGATCTTCGGCCTATGCCAAATACCTCCAGGATGGAATAATCAGCACCAGGAACGGCAGATATGTAATACCTGTTAAAAGGGAATACCGCAGGAATGTGGAAGGTGAAGTGCTGGACAGTTCAGCCAGCGGATCTACTGTATTTATAGAGCCTTCAGAGGTCAGAAAGCTCCATGATGAATTGACTCACTGCAGAATAGAGGAAGACAAAGAGGTTTACAGGATATTATCGATGCTCACAAATCTTGTAGAATCATATAGAAAAGAAATAACAGTAAATGTACAGGTTATGGCATATTATGACTTTCTGTTCGCTAAAGCCAGATTCAGTAGATTCCTGGAAGCCAATCCTGTGAGTGTTAACACCTGCCACAGATTAACAGTCCACGGTGCCAAGCATCCGTTAATAGGCAAGTCCTCTGTGCCTCTTGATCTAAGTATAGGAGAATCATACCGCACATTGGTTATTACAGGTCCTAACACAGGAGGAAAGACCGTAGCTTTAAAAACAATCGGCTTGCTGACTCTGATGGTACAGTCAGGACTTCACGTACCGGCAGAGCCGGCCAGTGAATTTCCCATTTTTACTGATATACTTGCTGATATCGGAGATGGGCAAAGCATTGAACAATCTCTAAGCACTTTTTCATCCCACATCAGAAATATAATCAGTATAATTGAATGTGTGGACAATAGTACACTGGTCATAGTCGATGAACTGGGCGCCGGTACTGATCCTGGTGAAGGGATGGGCCTTGCCATAGCAATTCTGGAAGAAACCTACAAGCGGGGTGCAATAACAATTGCTACAACTCATTACAATGAGATCAAGGACTACGCTTACAGCAAGGAAGGCTTCAAGAACGGCTGCATGGAGTTTGACCTTGATACATTGAAACCCCTGTACAAGCTGAAAATAGGAGAGCCGGGCGAAAGCAATGCTTTCTTTATTGCTTTGAGATTAGGGATGCGGCGGGATATTATTGAGAGAGCCCATGAGATCACTTATAAAGAAAAAAAGATATATGAAGAATATATGAGTACTGCCGGAGCTTCTCAAGTAAAAAATACCGAAATGATTCAAGAGCATGCCGGATTGACAACCAAAAGCATTAAGATATCCGAGGATAAGAAAAACTGCGATAAGTTAGCCGGAGCAGCTAAGTTCAGTACTGGGGATTGTGTATATATAAGCAGCATTGACCGCACCGGAATAGTGTGCGAGCAGGAAGATGGGAAAGGTAATATTGGTGTTATGGTGATGCATAAAAAGCTTGTAATAAACAAAAAGAGACTCTCTCTGTATATAGCTTCAAAGGAGCTTTATCCTGAAGATTATGACCTTGATATAGTTATGGAAAGCAAAGACAACAGGAAGAAGAAAAAGGTGATGGGCAAGAGGCACGTAGAAGGCATGACAATTGAAGTGAAAGATTAAAAAACAAGGACCTCCTGAAGGAGGTCCTGCTATTTATATATCTTTAATTTCCAAATACTTTTCAAGCTTTCTTTTTACTCTCTGAAGAGCATTGTCGATGGACTTCACATGCCTGTCCAAGTCACAAGCAATCTCCTGATATGATTTCCCCTGAAGATATGACATCAGTACCTCCAGCTCGAGGTCACTAAGTATTTCGCCTATCTTTGCTTCGATTGAAACAAGCTCTTCCCTGCTGATTATAAGCTCTTCAGGATCAGTTATCTTAGTGGCGGTAAGTATGTCAAGAAGTGTTCTGTCTGACTCTTCGTCATAGATCGGCTTATTGAGTGAAACGTATGAGTTGAGCGGAATATGCTTTTGCCTGGTGGCAGTCTTTATTGCTGTGATAATCTGCCTGGTAATGCAAAGCTCGGCAAAAGCTCTAAAGGAAGACAGCTTGTCATTCCTAAAGTCCCTTATGGCTTTATATAGGCCAATCATCCCTTCTTGCACTATATCTTCCTTGTCAGCGCCTATCAGGAAGTAAGATCTGGCTTTTGCTCTGACAAAGTTCTTGTACTTGTTGATTATGTACTCGAGAGACATCGAATTGCCTTCTCTGGCACTAAGTACTATTTCTTCATCAAGCATGTTCTCATAGCTTTCAACGAATTTTTTCTCTGCATTAGCTTCCACTCCATCGCCTCCAAGTATAAAATAAATCGCATTAATCCTATGCCTCTACATGTATCATAATGCAATTTATGTAGACATAGAAAACCATAGTATTATTATACCTATATCTACGGTTTTAGTCAAGTTTTGGTATCCTCCCGCCGCCATTTTTCCAAGGCGCTGCGGATTTTTGGATTGATACTGTTCTCCAGAAGGTTCCTTTTGCTTTCCTGCTTGTTAATATTTCTTAGCTGTCCTCTGTTTCTGAATCTCAAATAATATTATAGCGGCAGAAACAGCTGCATTCAAAGATGAAATCTTCCCTTTCATGGGAATACTTACAAGAAAATCGCAATTTTCCTTTATCAAACGGCCAAGTCCTTCACCTTCACTGCCTATCACCAATGCCACAGGGCCGGTCATATCCTTACTGTAATAGGTTTCCCCACCCATTTCAGCGCCTACAATCCAAAGACCTGCTTTCTTCAAATATTCCATAGTCTGGTTTAAATTGGTGACTTTTGCTACAGGCACATATTCTATCGCCCCTGCAGAAATTTTTGCCACTGCCGGTGTAAGGC
Organism: Clostridia bacterium BRH_c25; assembly: GCA_001515955.1. The sequence continues at coordinate 4,292 of LOES01000248.1, forward strand.
TTACTGCTCTTCTCTTGGGTATTATTACGCCGTGGACTCCTGCTGCATCAGCTGTACGGAGTACTGAGCCAAGATTGTTATTGTCAGTAATTTCGTCCAATATTATGATGAAAGGATCCTCGCCCTTTTCTTTTGCTGCATTCAGCATATCATCAACCTCATAATACTTGTACAAAGCTGCTGAAGCTATGACTCCCTGATGGTTCCTGGTGCTCGAAAGGCCGTCAAGCTTAGCCTTGTCTACTTCTTTAATGAGTATCTTTTTCTCTCTGGCAATAGCTATTATTTGTCTTATTGAGCCTTCCCCAACATTCTTTTGTACGAAAAGCTTGTCGATCTCTCTACCGGATTTTAGCGCTTCAAGTACGGGATTTCTTCCTTCAATCAGGTTGATGTTGTCGTCATCATCATTTTCTTCTCTCTGGTCAACCATATATTGCTCTTTTACCCTGCTTCCCTTATAGGGTGCATTCTTATCAAAAGACCTTCCTTTTTCAAAGGGCTTTGTTTTATCATAGGGTCTTCCCTTTTCAAAGGATTTCCCTTTATCAAAAGACTTTTCTGAGCTTCGTCCCTTTGCGGGGCCCTTGGAATATCTTCCTTCTTCCCTTCCAGATCCACTGTCATCTCTTTTTTCGAATTTTCCCGGTTTTCCAGGTCTGAACGGCTTTGAGTATTTAGATGTCTTTGGTCCCTTTGGGTTTTTATTAAATGCCATAATCCTCATCCTTTGTTGTTATTTCAGTTTCGGGTTCCGCGTTTCGCGTTTCGCGATTCAAGTAATTCTTCGAAGCATCACCCAAACACTCGCAACTCGCAACTCGTAACTCGTAACCGATCTTTTACCGAACACCCAATATAATAGTTACGTGTTTATTATATTCAATTTTCTAAAAACAATTTATTGAATATAAGTTACTCCTTATAATAAGCTACTTTATTGTTCACATATTTCACGAATTTATAATTAATACCTTTATAGACCTGCAAATCGCTTGCTGACACTATTTCCCATGCCTCATCCTTATCCAGGTCGGTAAAGAATTTATCCGCAGTATACTTGTTTTCTATCCTGGTTATGTAAGCTTCCGTACAAAAGGGCAATAACTGTGCATAAACAGACTCTCCGCCAATTGCAAAAACATCTTCAGTTTTATATTTTTTTATTTCATGGAAAACTTCATTCAACGAATGGCATACTATTATCCTGTCATCCCCATAACACTCTTTCCTGCTCAGTATAATGTTTGTCCTGTCCTTAAGAGGTTCTTTCCCGGGCAATGATTCAAAGGTTTCTCTGCCCATAATCACTACTTTACCCAGTGTCATTTGCTTAAAAAACTTCATGTCCTCCGGGATCCGTTGTAATAAGTTACCTTTATATCCAATTCCCCAATTTAAATCAACAGCAGCAATAGCTTTCATAAAATTCTCCTTATCTATATCAAACAGCTACGGGAATACCTTTTATCTGTGCACCACTCTGGTATCCCTCCAATACAAAATCTTCGACGCTAAAATCATAAAAATTCTTTATATCCTGGTTGATCAATAGCTTTGGTGCCGGATACGGGGCTCTTTGGATAAGCTCTTTAACCAATGGCACGTGCCTGTCATAAATGTGTGCATCTGCAATAACATGAACAAATTCTCCAACTTCAAGCTTGCTTACTTGTGCCAGCATATGCAAAAGTACTGCATATTGAGAAACATTCCAATTATTAGCAACCAGGATGTCTTGGGATCTTTGGTTAAGTATCCCGTTAAGCTTTCCCTCAGTGACGTTAAAAGTCATGCTATAAGCACAGGGATATAAATGCATCTGATATAAATCACTATGATTGTATATATTAGTCATAATTCTTCTGCTGTATGGATTATTCTTTAAATCATACAGTACACGGTCAACCTGGTCATATTCCCCTTCGGGGTACTTATGCTTAATACCCAGCTGATATCCATAGGCTTTCCCTATAGACCCCTTTTCATCTGCCCAACTATCCCAAATATGGCTATTAAGATTATTAACATTATTTGACTTCTTCTGCCATATCCAAAGTATTTCATCAATTGCAGCCTTTAAATTTGTTGGTCTTAATGTAAGTATCGGAAACTCTTCGTCAAGATTGTACCTGTTGATTACACAAAATTTCTTGATTGTATGAGCAGGAGTACCGTCCTCCCATTTGGCTCTGACACTCTCACCCTCCGAAGAAATACCTGTTTCCAGGATATCCCTGCACATCTCAGCAAACAATATATCCGCCTTGCTCACAACAATACACCTCTTTTACTATTAATCATACGTATTCACTCTGCATTCAGAAGCCCATGACATATCATTATCCATGCTGCATCTGACCGGTGATTTTTCAGAACATCCCATTTAGTATATTTTACCTGTAAACTTCATTGCCTGTCCAGGAATTTCTACTTTTCAGTCTCTGATTTGATATCTATTACTCTCCCAAGTATCTCCATCAGCCTGTCATTCTGACCTGTAAGAAACAAAAATCCTATCAGGGCTTCAAAACCTGTAGCGTATCTATAGTCAGAGATATCCGCATTTTTGGGTATGGTTGCAGATTTTGTATTTCTTCCTCTTCGGGCAACATCCTGTTCCTCAGGTGTTAAAAGCTCAGTAATCTTCTCCAGAGTATCTGCCTGTGCTTTTGCCTTTACGAATTCTATCGACATTTTATGCAGCTTTTTTACCTGTCCATAACCCCCGGACACAAGCAGTGTTCTGACAAAGGTGTCATAGACCGAGTCCCCCACATATGCAAGCACAAGGGGATTCAGCATCTGCACGTCAGATACCATAAGCTTGCCATTGTCCATCATCATTTGGTGCAAATCCTCCAGCAGCTTTCTGTAATTTTTATTCAAGTAATCATTATCCATGTCATACCTACCAAATCAATTTTATTCACTCTTCCAAGGAAACTGCTATTTGGGAAGCTCCCGCATCCTCAGCATCCTCCAGCAAAACAGCCGAATCATCCACTGACAGCTCCTGCACACTTTTAAGCTTTCTGCCTATGCTTCTGGACTTTCTTGCCGCATCCTCTATAGTGTTGCTTGCCTCCTGCAGCTTCTTCTGCGTCTTGTCCAGAATATCACCGAACCTGCCGAACTCGGTCTTTACTGCCCCCAACAAAGTCCATACCTCACTGGAGCGTTGTTCTATCGCCAGAGTCCTGAAGCCCATCTGCAGACTGTTAAGCAGTGCTATAAGCGTAGTAGGCCCGGCAGTCACAACCCTATACTCCCTTTGCAGGCAGTCACACAGTCCCGGACGTCTCAACACCTCTGCATAAAGGCCCTCTGTAGGCAGAAACATTATCCCGAAGTCGGTTGTACCCGGGGGGTCTATGTATTTATCCCTTATATCCTTGGCAAAGCTTTTGACTTTAAGCTCCATTGCTTTTGCAGATTCCTCCGCCAAAGTGGGATTTCCCTGCTCCTGTGCATCCATAAGTCTTTGATAATCCTCCTGGGGGAACTTTGAATCAATCGGCAGCCACACAACTTCCCCTTTATTCACATCCCGGCCGGGAAGCCTCACCGCAAATTCGACCCTTTCACCGGAATTCTTTTTTGTCGCCACATTCTTTGAGTACTGTTCCGGAGTCAAAATCTGCTCAAGTATATTTCCCAGCTGAATTTCTCCCCAGGTACCTCTCGTCTTTACGTTGGTAAGCACCCTCTTAAGGTCCCCTACTCCCGAAGCCAGTGTCTGCATCTCTCCAAGTCCCTTATGCACCATTTCCAGCCTTTCACTCACCAGCTTGAAGGATTCCCCGAGTCTCTTCTCCAATGTAGAGCTTAACTTCTCGTCTACTGTGGACCTCATCTGATCCAATTTCTTGCTATTATCTTCTTGTAGATTCCGCAGCCTCTCTTCTATCGTCTCTCTCATCCTGTCCATCTTATTCTCATTTGTCTGGGTGAGGTTTGTCAGCTGCTTGGAGAATATGTCCAGCTGGTTCCTCTGCAGGCTTGATATCTCTGAAATCTGCGAGGATATCATCCCATTGAACATTTTATTTGAGCCTGCCAGCTCTTCTCTATTTTGGAGCATCTCGTCCTTAAGGGTCGTATTCATTTTATCTATGTTCTTGTCCATTGCTTCAAGGCGGGTTTCAAGCTTTATCAGCTTGCCCGCCGAGCCCGCATTCATTATTATTATCAATATAACCAAGTTTATAATAAGCAATCCTGTTACAATCATCAAAAGTATATCAGACATAGCTTCTCATCCTTTGCTCAGGCTTTATACCCTTTTCCATTTTACTCCCTCGGGAGTATCTTCAAGTATTATCCCCCGGGCTTTCAGGTCATCCCTTATCTTGTCGGAAAGAGCCCAGTTCTTTTCCTTCCTTGCCTTCTGCCTTTCCTCTATGAGCTTTTGGATTTCATCAGATATTGGGTTTGTGTCTTCTTCCTTTTTTTCCACCTTATCAATATCAAGCCCAAGGATTTTGTCCATCTTGACCAACAGCAGGAAGAGCTCCTTTGATTTCTTAGGATTTCTGATGATTCCCCATACGGTACTCAGCGCCTTTGGTATGTTGAGATCATCATTTATTGCCTCCTCAAACTCCTGTATAAGCGCTTCAGCAATACCAGGCTCAAGCTCATCAGTTCCATTCTTATGGGCCAAGGCTCCCTCATACAGACGATCCAGCGCTGTTTGAGCAGACTGCAGTGCATCCCAGGTAAAGTTGAGTTTGTTCCTATAGACCGCATTCAGGCAGAAATATCTGTATGCCAGTGGATTAAACCCTTTAGCCGCCAGATCATCTATTGTATATGTGTTGCCAAGACTCTTCGACATCTTTCCATTATCGACAAGGAGGAACTCACCATGAGCCCAATAATTCACAGCAGGTTTGCCAAGCAATGCCTCTGATTGAGCAATCTCATTCTCATGGTGTATCGGAATATGGTCCACGCCGCCTGTGTGAATGTCAAACACATCCCCTAGATATTTCCTTCCCATAGCAGAACACTCGATATGCCACCCCGGATATCCCATTCCCCAGGGGCTAGGCCATTGCATTATGTGTTCTTTGGGTGCTTTCTTCCAAAGGGCAAAATCTGCCGGATGGCGCTTCTCATCGTTAACATCAACCCTAGCACCAGCCTGCTGCCCTTCAAGATCAATCCTGGACAGCTTTCCATAACCTTCAAACTTGGTTATGTCAAAATATATGCCGTCACTTGTTTCATATCCATAGCCCTTATCCATTAATCCCTCGACAAATGTCAACATTTCGGGTATATGCTCGGTTGCTTTTGGGACTATTTCCGGCGTCTCAATATTTAATGCCTTAAGATCCTTAAGGAATATATCAGTATAGTAGTTGGCTATCTCCAAGGGTGATTTCTGCTGCTCCTTGGCGGTTTTGACCAATTTATCCTCGCCTTCATCAGCATCTGAAACCAAATGCCCTACATCGGTTATGTTCATAACGCTCTTAAGCTTATAACCGTTATATTTTAGGACTCTTCTGAGTATATCCATAAATACATAAGACCTCATGTTGCCTATATGGGAATAGTTATAAACCGTTGGTCCACATGAGTACATTCTAACTTCCCCTGGAGTTATAGATACAAATTCTTCTTTTCTTCTTGTCATTGTGTTGTACAGCTTCATTCCAAACACCTTCCTAAAAATTATTTTCCAATTACCTTAATGTTACTGCTATCAAAAGGATCGCCAATGAACTGCGATATTATGGGCAATGGGCGATAGGCAATGGGCAATAAGTCAAGTGCACCTCCGAAGTCCTGCCCTAGTTCTCGTATCTCGCATCTCGTATCTCGCATCTAAAAAATATAAACCCACCTCATAAAGAGGCGGGCAATTCCGCGGTTCCACTCTTCTCGGAGACTCAACAAGTTAACGGTAACCCGCCGGAGAATACTACCATTATAAAAACAGCTTCCTCTCCGGTGCTCACGGGCGCACTTCAACCCCAAGTATCCTAAAACCCCTCTCAGCCGCTGAAGGTTCCTCTCTGTAAGCCTTTCTGATTTACTTTTCCCAATCTACGCATCAAATATTTAATTATATATATTATTATAGTTAATAGATACTATGTCAATACTTATTTTTTCGTTCCCTGCGTTGCAAAAAATCCTTTGCATTGTTCACTCCCTTAAAACAGTATACCGTCTGTATTTAAGATACCCCTCGTATATATATATCACATCCTTGGTACTGGTACCCCTGCGCCCAAGTATTATATAACCCTCTTTGCTTCCCGTCTTCTTCTTTACAAACATGATCGGCGAACCCTTCACACTCTCCATGTATTGGTATCTCAGACCGCCATACTGAATGATATCAGGATATGCTGCCTCCTTTTGAGGCGACGTCAGCTTTAATACATATATCACAATTAGTATCAATACAATAGAAATAAGTGTATATTTATTTCCTCCGCCTTTTTTCCCTAAAATAAACATACTTACTCTTTTCCTTTCCTGTATACATTCGCTACGGCATATGCAGCAATACCTTCGCCTTTTCCGACAAAGCCCAGACCCTCAGTAGTAGTCGCCTTAATACCGATACAGTCCTTATCAAGCTGCAGTATGTCTGATATTTTATCCTTCATTTCATCTATATATGGTGAAAGCTTTGGCTTCTCCGCTACAATGATACTGTCGATATTTCCAATGTCATACCCCTTCAAGCGAAGTATTTCCCTGACCCTTCCCAGCAGAACAAGACTTGATATTCCTTTATAGGATGCATCATTATCCGGAAAATGCCTGCCAATATCCGATTCACCGCATGCACCCAAAAGCGCATCCATGATTGAATGAACAAGTACATCTGCATCTGAATGTCCCAGCAAACCTTTTCCACAGGGAATTTCCACCCCTCCAAGAATCAGCTTCCTGCCCTCCACCAGCTTATGCACGTCATAGCCGTTTCCTATCCTGAATCCAAGCATAATACCACCTCAATCATATAGTATCATAATAATAGCATGTATGCAGGTATTTTACCCTCCATGCATGCTACCTATTTCTGAATTCCTATAGCTTATCTTTTATGAATGCACCAAGCTCTTTATCCATCTTCTTTATGTGATTGAGCAGCCAATCAATCAGCAGCTTATTCATTTTTATTACAAGACTTGGCGTAACTCCATCCATTTTCAGACTATCCTTCAAAACCCCAAAATCCTTTATGAACTGGGTATGAAGCATTTTGTGATTATTATACTGCGGATAGCCATATTTTTTTTGCAGCCCCTCTTCATCAGAAAAATGTGTAACTACATATTCTCCCAGATAGTCGATAACCTTGAGTACTTCTTCTTTCCCTTTGCCCTTGTTGCAGGCATCAAACAGACCATCAATCCTCCCTATTAACTCCTTGTGCTGATTGTCAATCTGATCCACACCAATTCTTAAATCTTCTTTCCATGTGATTGCCATAATTAACCCCCCAATTAGTATATTTTTACACCAATTCATGCTTACTGTATTCCATATATCGGTACTATTCTACATATATATCCAAATTCCTCCTGAAAAACAGCAAAAACACTCCCAGAAGGGAGCATTCTTGAATTATCAAAGGTTTTATTCTGATGTATCCTTTATTGATTTAAACTCCTTTATCATACGGTACGGCTTTGTTATGACCCTGACCGTTATAGAGCGCAGGAATTTGGACAAGTCTTCCCGGATCTCCTTGCTCATCCTTTCGGGCTTCGTCCTGATACGCTCAAATATATCAGCTGCATAGGCTGACAATACCAGCTTATCATCAATTTCAAGAGTGGTTTTGCATTCGGTGCATACGATTTCCTTTATATTTTCACCTAAATAGGTTATATCATGAAGTGTATTTTTGACGCAGTTGACACAATATAAGTCAGCTTCCATCCTGGTTATTTTCATAGCAACACCTCATTATAAGATTTCTTATTCCCATTATACCCTTAATGGGAATAAAATAGTAGTTATCCATTTCCTTATTCCCCGAAATTTGATTCTATCAGTGTCATGAGTCCGCTAACTGCTTCCCGTTCATCAGGTCCCTCAGCACTTATCCCGATTATGGTTCCCATGCTTATTCCTGCTGAAATGATACCTATTATACTTTTGGCATTTACCTCCCTGCCCTTGCAGTAAAGCTTTATATCGGAGCTGTAGCTTAAAGCCTTTTTCACAAATTCAGCCGCCGGTCTTGCGTGCAATCCCGTTTTGTTTGTAACTGTTATTTCCTTCTTTATCATATATACACCTCTTTCGAAACATGTTCATTTAGCAGTGAAGCTAGCTATTCCCGGGAAGATGTATGCTGCGCCCCAAGCAATCAGCCGCCGCTTCCATTATTGCCTCCGAGTAGGTAGGATGTCCATGTACCGTACCTGACAGTTCATGTACTGTTATTTCCATTTCCATGAGCACAGCAGCTTCATTTATAAGCTCGGCAGCTCCCGGGCCCACTATATGCACTCCCAAAATTTCTCCATATTTATTGTCTGCTATTACCTTGACAAATCCCTCATATTCACCGGCAGCTAATGCCCTGCTGTTTGATGAGAAAGGAAATTTACCTATGCAAATATCTTTTCTATCCTTTGTCTCTGCCTCTGTAAGTCCTACTGAGGCTACCTCCGGTATCGTATACACGCAGGAAGGTATATTATTCGACTTGAATACGGCTTTATTACCCATGGCATTTTCAGCTGCTGTCTCTCCCATCTTAAAAGCGGCATGAGCCAACATCTTCATCCCGTTAATATCACCGGGAGCATAAATACCCTTTATACTTGTTTCCATATACTCATTTACTTTTATTCTGCCTCTATGAGACTCAGGCTTCATATTTCCAAACCCTTCCATATCAGGTACTCTTCCTACAGAAAGCAATGCCATCGAGGCTTTCAGGGCTCCGTGATCTTGAAGTTCAAGACTGAGTCCCCCCTCTAACTCAGAAACACTTTCCAGACTGACCCCTGTCATAAGCTTAATACCTTTGCGGCTCAATACCTTTGAAAGGGTCTCTGATATCTCTTCATCCATACCTGGAAGTATCCTGCCTGCAATCTCAACTACCGTTACTTGTGTTCCATAGGCCTGGAAAACTGTTGCCAGCTCAATACCTATTACACCACCACCTATTATAACCAGGCTTTCGGGTATTTTCTTCAGATTCAATGCTTCATCACTGGTAAGTACAAGGGGGCTTTCAATGCCAGGTATGCTTATCCTCGCAGCTTTTGAACCTCCTGCTACTATTATGCTTCCACCGTCCAGTACCACATCTCCGTTTACTGTCACCTGCTTTTCACCGGATATTTTACCTATACCGCTGTACAACCTGACGTTATTGCTCCGGAGAAGACCATCGACTCCGGTTGTCAAAGAGCTTACGACTCTGTTCTTGTAGTCCACCGCTTTCTCCATGTCTATTCTCAGGCTTTCCGTATCCAGTATAATTCCTCTATCAGCCGAAGTCTTCAGGTTATCTATCAATTCTGCATTTCTCAGGTACGCTTTTGTGGGTATACAGCCTCTATTGAGGCAGGTACCGCCTACGGTATCCTTTTCAACCAGCGCAACCCTGCCCCCAAGCTGTGAGGCTTTTATTGCAGCCACATAACCTGCCGGGCCGCCGCCTATTACTATCACATCATAAAAGGTATCTGATTTATCCGCCTTCGAGGCATACTCCTTTTCCTTTAGAGGTACTGCCGGAGCAGCACTAATGTCCTCCCCGGTCTCTCCGATATATGCAATTGTCTGGGTTACCGGTACTACATCACCCTCCTGCCTCAATATTTTCAACAGTATACCGCCTGCCTCAGCCTCCACCTCCATGCTCACCTTATCTGTATGTATCTCCAATAGAGGCTCCCCTGCCTCCACCTTGTCTCCTTCCTGCTTCAACCATTTCATTATAGTTCCTTCCTCCATTGCCATACCTGCCTTCGGCATAATGACTGCATAAGCCATACTTATCCCTCCTGTCACCTCTCCATGATTATCTCCAATGGGTTCTCCAGCAGCTCTTTTATTCTGCCAAGAAAGACAGCCCCCTGTGCCCCGTCGATCACCCGATGATCGATAGTAAGGCTGAGCCCCATAACACTCCTGCTCTCAACCCTGACCTTTTCCAGCCTGAGTACCTCCTCAACCGCACATACACCCAATATCGCACTTTCCGGCGGGTTTATAATGGGAGTAAAAGAAGTTATACCAAACATACCCAGATTGCTTACCGTGAAAGTGCCTCCCGTGATTTCATCGGGAACAAGCCTGTCTTCCTTTGCCCTGGAACCCAGATCCTTGGCTATATCGGACAGTTCCTTTAATCCCAGGCCTTCGGCATTTTTAATCACCGGTACTATAAGCCCTTCAGGAAGCGCAACTGCCATTCCGAGATTTATGTCAGTCAAAAAAAGAATATCGTTTCCATCAATAGTCACATTAATATAGGAATGTTCCTTGAGGCTTATGACAGCTGCCTTCATAACAATATCGTTTACCGATATATTGCTGCCCAGAGTTTTGTTCATCTGCTTCCTGAGACGCAATAGCTCTGTGACATCTGCTTTTGCATCGAGAGTAACAGGAGGTGCTTCAAGATGGCTTTTCAGCATTCTATCCGCTATTATCCTGCGGATACCCTTCATAGGCTTCCTGACACCTCTTCCGGATATGCCGGTTCCAGTCCTGTTATTCTCTTCAGCGACGGGCAAATCTTCTTTTTTTATTTTCCCTCTATGGCCGCTCCCTTTCACCTGGGACAGATCCACCTTCATTTCCTTGGCAATTCTGGCTGCAAGGGGTGTTGCTTTTATTCCTTTATAGCTCTCCACGTCACTGCCCCTTATCACTCCGCCTGTTCCCGAACCCCTGATTGAAGCAAGCTCAATACCCTTCTCACGTGCAAGGGTTTTTGCCAGCGGAGTAGCTGCAATTTTTAAGACCATTTTCATTACCCCCTACTCCAGAAGCTTTCTTACAGCTTCAGTTATTGTCTTTTCAGTCGGTACTGCATTTTTCTCCAATTCCGGACAGTATGGGATCGGTATATCGAGGCCTCCCAATCTTTTAATTGGCGCATCCAGGTAATAAAAGGCCTCACTGTCTGCAATAACTGAAGCTATCTCACCACCAAAACCTCCTGTTTGCACTGCCTCATGAACTATAAGAACTTTTCCGGTCTTAGCTGCCGAACTGATTATTGCAGCCTTATCCAGAGGAAGAAGTGTTCTGAGATCAACCACCTCGATATCAATACCCTGCATTTCAAGGTCCTCGGCTACCTTCAGGCATAGGGGTACCATCCGTCCGTATGTAATTATGGAAATATCCTTACCTGCCCTCTTAATATCTGCTTTTCCCAGGGGTACGGAATAATCCCCCTCAGGCACCGGCCCCTTCTTCCGGTATAAAAGCTTTTGCTCGATAAATATGACGGGATTATCATCTCTGATTGCAGCTTTTAACAGTCCTTTTGCATCAGCAGGTGTAGAGGGTATGACCACCTTCAAGCCGGGAACATGACAAAACCAGGCTTCAAGACTTTGAGAGTGCTGTGCAGCCGCTCCCGTACCCGAGCCTCCGGGAGTTCTGACCACCATCGGCACCTTTGCCTTACCTCCGAACATATATCTTATTTTTGCAGCCTGGTTGACCAGCTGATCCATCCCTATAGTCATGAAATCACTGAACATTATCTCCGCTATGGGCCTCATTCCGGTGACTGCCGCACCCACAGCAGTACCTATTATTGCTGCTTCCGAAATAGGCGTATCCCTTACTCTCTCCTCTCCGAACTCCTCAAACATCCCGACGGATACACCAAAAGCACCCCCATAAAGACCTACATCCTCACCCATGAGAAATACACTTTCGTCCTGCCTCATTTCTTCACACATGGCTTCCTTTACTGCTTGAGCATATGTTATTTCCCTCACAAAAACCACCTCTCTATGCGTAAACATCATCAAAAATAGTATCTATGGACGGATAGGGACTTTGCTCGGCAAATTCCACAGCCCTTTCAATATCCGACCAAGCTTGCAGCTCAATTGCATTCAATTGGGAAGAATCAAAAACTCCATTCTCTTCCAGGTGTTTTCTGAAGCGTTTTATTGGACATTTTCCTTTCCATTCTGCAATCTCTTCCTTTGTCCTGTATACATTGGCGTCGCTTTTGGAGTGCCCCAACCACCTGTAGGTCTTTGCTTCCAAAAGCATCGGCCCCTTATGCCTTACAT
>LOES01000249.1 GCA_001515955.1 Clostridia bacterium BRH_c25
TCCGGAGAACACGGAAGAGGGTTTTCGGTAGTAGCTGAAGAGGTTAGGAAATTGGCCGAGCAGTCATCCAGGGAAGCAGAGCAGATCAGAAATATTGCTATTGAAATTCAGGCTGAAGCCAATAAAGCGGCGGAGGTAATCATGAGAAGCCAGGATAAGGCAAAGGAGAATATAAGCAGGGGTGAAAGCTCAAGGGTATTTTTTGATGAGATGGTAAATGGGATTAATGAGCTGGACAGCTCAATGGAAAATATTAAGCATTTGTCAATAAACCAGGTATCCAGTGTCCGGACAGTACTGGATGCTGCTGAGAAAATGGCAGCTGTGTCGGAGGAGACGGCAGCGGGTGCCCAGGAGGTTGCAGCTTCAAGCGAGCAGCAGATGGAGTCCTTTGAAGGAATAAGGGATAATACTAAAACGCTGTATACCATATCGAATGATTTACATAATATATCTACTGCCCTGATTAACAAATATCAAATTCCTGAGGAGATCAAGGCAAGAATAGAAAAGGCCAAGGCGGAACTGATCAAGCTTTCAAAGGAAGAGTTTGTAAGAAGAAATAATATTGAAATGCAAAGAAAGGCTTTTAAGGAGCTGGCAAATAAAGTCGGTTTTACATTCATTGGAACAAGAGATATGAATGGAGAATGCATATATATATCTACAGAGAAAAAAGTTGAAACTGTCGTATACCGTCCCTGGTTCCAAGAGGCTTTGCAGGGTGGATCAAATGTTTCGGTACCCTTTGTTGCCAGTCAAACCAACAGATTAGGTGTAAATGTAGCAGCACCTATAAAGGATGAAGAAGGTCAGGTAATAGGAGTAATTTCAGCAGGTATGGAGATATAGGTTTCGGGGTTCCGAGGTCGCGGGGTTGCGAGGAAAGATTGGTATTCCTTACGGGTCCAGGTGCGGGTACCACGGATCACACAGGGCTGTAACGGGTAATCGCTACGCGATTACCCGTTACTTAGCTTGAAAGGAATACCCGAGCTTTTCTCGAATCTCATATCTCGTATCTCGAGTCTGAAGAATGCTTCGCATTCTTCTACTATTATGTAATGGATTTAGTGTGAAAGATATTGTAGAATAAGAATATGCTGCTGTAATGTTGCGGACAGACTATAAAGAATAAGCTGAGTATACACAAATAGATTAATATAAGAGGGTCAATATATGTTTGATATACTTAATACCAAGCTGCATAATGATGATATAAAATGTAAACGGGAAGAGATTTCAAAGCTCTTGAGGCAAGGATCAGACAACATTAACAGCAAAACTATCAATACCATGTCTGCTGCTGATCTCAAACTACTGTTTCAATTATATGACGAGGTATTCCTTGAAAATTGGTTCAAAGAAGGCTTCAAAGGGAAGCTCAGGTTTTCTCTTTCACGGCAGATGACAAAAAGTGCAGGTTTGACCCGTTGTCCTAAAAATATTAATACTATTAAGCCGGAGGAGCTGGTAATTGAAATAAAAATAGGAGTGGATTTCTTTTTTCATTACAATATGCTTGAAGGAAGCAAGGCGGTTGGCGGGGTAGATACAGGCAGCAGCCTTGAGGCACTGCAGCTTGTATTTGAACATGAACTCTGCCATGTAATTGAGTTCATTCATTTCAGCAAATCAAATTGCAGGGGAGAAAGGTTCAAAACATTGGCAGGTAATCTATTTGGCCATACTGAAAGCCATCACAAGCTGCCGACACATAAGCAGATAGCAAATGAGAAGCTTGGACTGAACATAGGTGATGATGTTGCATTTACTTTTGAAGGGAAAAAACTCACGGGTATCCTATACAGCATCAATAAAAGGGCTACGGTCATGGTGAGGGATAAAAACGGTCCCCTTGCAGACAAACAGGGAAGAAGGTATTCCAAGTATTATGTTCCTTTGAATATTTTGAAATAAGACGAATACGGAGCAATACATGATATGATAAAACAAGTTAGAGGTGAGAATATGAAGGTTTTATTTACTTATAATTTTGGTGAGGAAAAAATGAAGGCGGTTGCCGATTTGGGATATGAGCTTATATATGTAAACGAGAAGGATATCTCATATACAGAGGAGATTTCTAATATAGATATACTGGTTTGCTATGATCCCTTTAATAAAGTGGATATTTCTCAGCTTAAGCAGCTTAAGTGGATTCAGCTTTCCAGTGTTGGTATAGACCAATTACCCAGACAGAAGGTCAAGGAGCGGGATATAATTGTTACAAACAACAGATCAGGCTATTCAATTCCCATAGGAGAATGGATTGTTATGAAAACTCTTGAACTGTTGAAAAACAGCAAGGCCTTCTATCATAAGCAAAGTGAAAAAAAATGGAAGTTGGATTCAACAATACTGGAGCTTTGCAATAAAACTGTCTGCTTTGTAGGTACAGGCAGCATAGCTTCCGAAGCGGCAAAAAGGCTTAAGGGCTTTGATGCCAATATAATAGGAATAAATACCTCAGGTAAAAAAGCAGATTATTTTGACAGCTGCTATCCCATGAAGGAGCTTGATTATGCTCTGTCACAAGCTGATGTAGCAGTGCTTTCCATCCCCTATACAAAAGAAACCCATCATTTGATTGATGAGAATAATATCGGTTCTCTGAAAAAGGGTGCCTGCCTGATAAACATCGCCAGAGGAAGTATTATAAAGGAGACCGTACTTATAGAAGCGCTGAAGAAAGGCAACATACGTGGCGCAGCATTAGATGTATTTGAGGAGGAGCCTCTGCCTGAGAGCAGCCCCCTTTGGGAGATGGACAATGTAATTATTACGCCTCATAACTCCTGGGTATCCGAGATGAGGAACGAAAGAAGATATAATATCATATATGGAAATCTGAAAAGATTTATAGCCGGTGAGGAGCTTAAGAGCATTGTGGATATTGATAAAGGCTACTAGTATATTGAATCTTGGCCTTCATGGCAGTTGCTGTAAGGAGTAACACCCCTGTGAACTGATTGATTGCATATAAAACACTGCACTTTTAAGAGCAGTGTTTTTTTGTATGCAGAAGTAAACATGTATATAAATAGTTGAAAATATTGTTGATAATTTATTTACTTAAAACATTATATATGATAAAATGAAGCCATCGTGAAGTAAAATATTCATCCATAAAAAATATGAATAATAATATTCATCAAGGAGGGGTTTTATGTACGAAACGATACAAATTGCAAATATGATTAAGGAAAAGTATAACTCACTATCAATAGCACAAAAGAAGGCCGCAGATTATATATATAAGAATCTGGGCAAGGCTGCTTTCAATACGGCTATTCAACTTGGTATTGAAGCCGGAGTCAGCGATTCTACTATTATACGTTTATCCTATGCTTTAGGCTTCAGAAGCTTCAGCGCTATGCAGGAGACTATTCAAAAACAGATTATGGAAGCAGCAAACCCTTCGTATAAGGCAGTTGTGAGTGAAGGTACCGTGCCGGAGGATGTTCCTGATGCATTTACACAGATCGTCGAAAATGAGATTTTGACACTTAGAAGCCTGCTTTATAAGCTAAATGCGCAGGATGTTCGTAAAGCTGCAGAAGCTTTGATAAATGCGGACCAGGTATTGATAATGGGGTATTTTAGCGCGTTTACCGCTGCATATGAGTTCTACTTGAATCTGAGTATGATGCGGTCAAATGTATTTTTTTACAGGACCAGCGAAATAGAATTTCAAAGGCTGTACAATCTTACTGACAAGTCGGTAGTTGTGGCTGTCTCCTTTCCAAAGCACATCAAGGATATTGTGAAATTTACCAGAGATGCAAAAAAACAAGGGGCCACTATAATTTCTGTAACAGACATGGAGCTTTCTCCTGTCAGCTGTGAGTCCGATATTTCATTTACAGTGGATATCAACTCAGATAATGAAACCGGGCTTATCCTGATGTCTTCCGCAATGACGCTTATGTATCTTATCATTATGAGTATCAAAACTCAGAATAGGGAAAAGGTAATTGCTCAGTTGGAGAATGCAAGAAATAACCTGGCAGAACAGGATGTGTATTTATAACAGTGGCTGTGGAATTCCGGTCTTTGACTTATGTATTTTGGGAGGAACAAATATGAGATATTATGTTGCTAAGAGACTGCTAACCGGTTTTATGGTTGTTATGATTGTAATTGTCTTGACTTTTTTATTGGTTCATATAGCACCGGGAGATCCTATAAGGATACTTGCCGGTAAAGATAATCCTTCTCCTGAGATGATAAAGGCACTACAGCAAAAATACGGACTTGATAAGCCTATTTATATACAGTTAATAAGCTATATGAAGAATTTGGCCAAGGGGGACTTGGGTACCTCCATATTGCATAATCAGCCTGTATCAAAAATGATAATGGACAGAATGGGTCCGACAATTTTACTGGCATTGACCGGAGCTGTTCTTGCGGTAGTTTTGGGAACACTTCTTGGTTTGTATGCTGCAAGATACAACGGTACCAAAATTGATGCAGTGCTATCATACATATCTTATTTTTTCTATTCCATGCCTTCCTTTTGGCTGGGTTTAATGCTGATTCTCATTTTCGCATCCTGGCTGAAGATTCTGCCAACCTCCGGCATGGTAAATCTAAGAGCTCCTTCAAAAGGCATAGGTTATGTGCTGGACGTTCTGAAGCATTTGGTCCTGCCTGTGCTGACTCTTACTCTTATTCAGATCCCGATCTATTTCAAGATATTCAAATCATCAATCATGCAGGTTATGACGGAAGACTTTGTTACGACCTTCAAAGCAACCGGTATGGATGAGAAGATTATTTTCAAGAGATATATCTTCAAGAATGCAATACTTCCGACGATAACAGTTTTCGGAATCAACCTTGCTTATATTGTTGCAGGAGCTGCATTGATCGAGACGGTTTTCTCATGGCCGGGAACGGGCAGGCTTATGCTGGATGCCATAATGCGCAGGGATTATCCGCTTTTGATGGCTATCTATCTTATAATGTCCGTATCGATTGCTGTTGTAATGATAGTTGTAGACATTATATACGCTTATGTCGATCCCAGAATACGATATCAGTAGAGGAGGCAGTATTACCTTGAGTGGATTATTATTGAACAGGAACAAAATACGACATTTCATTCAATTGACAAGCTATAACACAACCTTCAAAACCGGTATCAGCTTATTGCTCATTATTGTTTTGACTGCAATATTTGCTCCTCTGCTGGCAACTCATGATCCCTATACATTAGGTGATGTAATGCTTGAAATGCCCGGCAAAAACCATATACTGGGGACTGATGGCATGGGTAGGGACGTATACAGCATGATCATATACGGAACCAGGACTTCCCTTGTAATAGGTATTGTTACAGCAATAATTTCAGCTGTTATAGGAGTGTTAGTCGGAGCTTTCTCGGGTTATTACGGCGGAAAGCCGGATCAGATTATTTCAGAGGCCATCAATGTTTTCCTGATGCTGCCGACATTTTTCCTGATACTTATCATAGTGGCACTATTTGGAAGCAGTATGTTTAATGTAATGCTGGTCATAGGACTGACAAGCTGGCCGGGGAATGCCCGCCTTATGAGAGTGCAGGCCATGTCGTTGCGTTCACGTACTTTTGTGATGAGTGCAATAGCGATGGGAGAAACAAAAAGTCAGATTGTATTAAGATATATCATTCCAAACGGTATTTTTCCGGTAATTGCGAATACGACAATGGGAATAGGCGGTGCCATACTTACCGAAGCTGCTCTGAGCTTTTTAGGGCTGGGAGATCCCAATGTAATAAGCTGGGGGCAGATGGTATACCAAGGTAAGGCGTACCTGACATCAGGCTGGTGGGTGTCTACATTTTCAGGACTTGCGATAGTTGTGATAGTACTTGTTTTTTATCTGATTGGGGATGGGCTGGACAGTATCCTGAACCCAAAGCTCAGAAAGAGTCATTAGGGGGGTGCGGATATGGAGCTTCTGGATATAAAAAAACTGAGTGTTAATTATCATTCCCAGGATAAGCGTATTTTTGCAGTAAATGATGTATCCCTGTCTATAAATCAGGGAGAATCACTGGGGATAGTCGGAGAATCAGGATCCGGCAAGTCTACCCTGGCAATGGCGGTATTGCGGCTGCTGCCGGAAAAAACAGCTGAAGTATCGGGAGAAATACAATTCAAGGGGCGGGATCTGCTTAAATGCACCAGCAGTGAACTGAAGGAAATAAGGTGGAAGGAACTCTCCGTGGTTTTTCAAAAATCCATGAATGCTTTAAGCCCTGTTCACAGAATTGGAAAGCAGCTGGAGGATGTATACAGAGTCCATGATAAGAATGCAAACAAGCAATTTGTAAAGGACAGAATAACCAAGCTCTTTGATATGGTAAATCTCTCGGATAGAGTCTATAACCTATACCCCCATGAGCTTTCCGGAGGGATGCTTCAAAGGGTATCCATAGCATTAAGCTTGCTTCATGAACCGCCCCTGGTAATCTTTGACGAAGCAACTACAGCTCTTGATGTGGTTACTCAAGGTCAAATACTGGATGAAATAAAGAGATTGGAAAAGGATATGAACATGACTATTATGATTATTACTCATGATGTATCTGTGGTTGCATCATCCTGTAAAAAGGTAGCGGTCATGTATGCCGGGCAACTGATGGAATTCGGGGATGTCAATGATATCCTCGTAAAGCCTTCTCACCCATATACCCAAGGTCTGCTCTGTTCCTTCCCGACCTTAAAAGGGGAACGTATTAATCTGAGAGGGATACCGGGTTCATTGCCTGATCTGGGGTTGCTACCTCAAGGCTGTGTTTTCGCTCCCCGTTGTGAAAAGGTTATGGATATATGCCATAAGGAAAAACCGGCAGACATGGAGCTGTCAAATGGTCGGAAGACGGCATGCCATATGTATGGGGGTGCTAGATAATGGATGAGCTAAAGAATAACAGCTTTCTGGCAGTAAATGATTTAGCTAAATGGTACTTGCAGCGTAAAAGTGTAAACAGATTGTTTTCTAAATCCCGGAAGCAATGGGTAAAGGCTGTTGACGGAATAAGCTTCACCTTGAAGGAAGGGGATGTCCTGGGAATAATAGGAGAAAGCGGCTGTGGCAAATCAACCCTGGGAAGGCTTCTTGTGAGGCTGGAGGAGCATACCCGCGGAGAAATCAGCTTTAATGGTGTTTCTGCTGCTCAAATTGTTAAGAATGATCCGAAGAAATTCAGGAGAATGGCTCAAATAGTATTTCAGAATCCTTTTGACACCTTCAGTCCCAGACATACGATAAAGCAGATAATGATATGGACACTTAAGCTTCACAATATCGGCAGCTCGGAGGAGGATAGATATGAAATCTGTAAAAAAGCCTTGGAGAACGGGGGACTCATACCTGCCGTTGATTACCTTTCGCGCTTTCCTCATGAGCTCAGCGGAGGGCAGCTGCAGCGTATATCAATTCTACGGTCAATGCTTTTAAACCCATCGTTTATCATAGCCGATGAGCCGGTATCCATGCTTGATGTTTCAGTTAGGGCAGATATTATCAATATGCTTCTGGAATTGACGGAAAAGCATAACACATCAATGGTTTTCATAAGCCATGATTTAGCCACCACACGCTATGTTTCAGACCGGATTGCGGTGATGTACCTGGGAAGGATTGTCGAAATGGGAGATACGGATGATGTTTTGCAGAATCCGCTGCATCCCTATACACAAGTGCTTATCTCAAATTGTGCCTCTATTAACCCCACTGAAAAGAAACAGCCTATTTCAATAGAGGGGGAGCCACCGACACCGGTAAATGCAGGCCCCGGATGTTATTTTGCTCCCAGATGCTTTACAGCAAGCAGAGAGTGCTTTGAAAAGTATCCTGAAATAAATAATTCTGCGGGCAACAATCATGTAGTATACTGCCATAAGAGAGTTACAAGTACAATACATAGTGAATCAAAAAGCTTGTCCTTTGTCTGCTATTGATAATTTATATGCAGAAAAAGACAGTTATGAAAGGGTATATCCTTAAATCATATTATTCAGGAGGGATTTTGATGAAGAGTAAAATAGCATTATTGCTGATAATCGTTATGCTGGCAATGACCTTTACTGCCTGTGCAGGCAAAGAGGCAAACAGCAGTAATACAGAAGAGCCGGCACCCCAGGAGGTAATGACGGGAGGAACTTTAATCGTTGGGTTGCAGGGTGATCCGACTACATACAATCCGGATAGTTCAAATGACGATTTTACCTATTTTGTATCTCAGAATATTTTTAACAGGTTGATAAAGCTGGATTTTGAAAATAATTATGTGCCGGACCTGGCTGATTCCTGGAGGATTTCCGATGATGCAAAAGAATATACCTTTAATTTGGCAAAGGGGGTTAAGTGGCATGACGGACAGCCCTTCACCTCTTCAGATGTAAAATGGACCTTTGATGCAATCATAAAAAACAATGGACCTCTTGCATTCAGTATTTCT
>LOES01000250.1 GCA_001515955.1 Clostridia bacterium BRH_c25
TTGATGTTATAAATCGCTTCTATTCTATGTAATCTTCTTTGTGCGATTTATATAGTAAGTAAATATTTCATAAAAAGATGAAAATGGCAAAACCTAATAAAAAACACTCTGATAAATGCTATAATTAATATTGAACGCACGATAGGAATTGCATTGGGTATGGTGCGAATTCAATAACATCAAGGAAACGTTTACGCGAAATTTGAATTAGTATTGAAAATGTTTTTCGCGAAACATCCATATAGTGGGGTGAAAGCATGAAAAAGCTGAAATTTATTTACAATCCCTCTTCAGGAGACGGGACACTCAAGAACAAATTGGATTATCTTATAGAAAGGTTTCAGAAGATCGGTTATATGATGGTTCCTTATAGAAGCGGTGATATCAGAACTCTGGAAAAAGCATTTTCTGACATTCATGAAGATTATGAGGCTATTTGTATTTCGGGCGGCGACGGTACATTGAGCAGTGTTGTAAATATAATGTCATCCATGCGGCTTAGTCTTCCGATCGGAATATTTCCTTTTGGTACATCCAACGATTTTGCAGCTCATTTTAATATACCCAGGGATATTGAGGCTTGCTGCGAAATTGTGGAAAAGGGAAGGATGAAAAAGGTTGATATAGGAAGGGCCAATGACAGTTGCTTCCTTAATGTGTGCAGTGCAGGATTGTTGACGGATATACCTCATAAAACGGATACAAATCTGAAAAATGCCCTGGGGAAATTGGCTTATTACATGAAAGGTATAGAAGAAATACCTAAATTTACTCCATTTAAAATGAGACTCCAGTATGGAAGCAATGTGATTGAAGACAACTTCCTGCTGTTTCTGATACTGAACGGCAGCTCGGCAGGAGGCTTCAACAGACTTGCGCCTTATGCAAAAATTGATGATGGGCTTATGGATGTTATAGCGATTAAAAATACCAATATTACAAATATAATTGCTTTATTCCTGAAGATATTGAGGGGAGAGCATATTGGAGATCCAAACCTGTATCATTTCCAAACAGATAGGCTTATGATTGCCTGTGACGGGAACTGTGAGACAGATATGGACGGAGAGCGGGGCCCGGACCTTCCTTTGGAAATAGAGGTCAAAAAGCATTTCTTAAAGATATTTGTGCCATAGTAAAAAGAACCTGCCTGTCAAATATCAATCTCTGCCTTATAAGGAAGCTGAAATAGGAACTGAGTGCCTTTTCCGCTGGTAGAAACTATTTTGAAGGTTCCTCCCAATTTCTCAGTCTCATTTTTTACTGACGACAGGCCGAAGCCTCTTCCTGAAATATAGGATATATCGTCCTTGGTTGAGATGTGATTATTTATCATAAGCTGCACTGCTTCGTCATCTGAAAGGGTACAGGCGATTTCCTCTTCAAGCAGTCCTCTGGTAATAAGCTTCTGTCTGATCTTATTTAGATCCAAGCCTCTTCCATCATCTGATATGGTAAGGTTTATTAAATTGTCGGCAAGCTTTATTGCGCAGTGTATATTGCAGTAGACATCCTTACCCTTGTCCAACCTTTCTTCCGGCGTCTCCAGCCCATGATCGACAATATTTCTGAGCACATGAACAAGAGCTTTTGAAAAATCCTGATACCTATCCAAGTCAACAAGTATGTTATCTGCATGGATTTCAACCGGGTTCATCATCTTATCCAATCTGTCTGCCAGCTTCTGTGCATAGTCGGGTATACCTTTGAGAACTTCCTTGAAAGGCTTTTGCCTGAGCTTCCTGACATCGGGCAAAAGCAGCCTGCACTCGACAGAGGACAGCATCAGCAGCATCTTTTCCTCTATGGACTTCAACCTGCTTTTTTCCACAACAATAGTATCGTCCCTTTTTAAGAAGTGATCGCCCAATATATTCTTAAGTATATTAACATCTGCATCAATCCAGCCGATTACATCCTGTTCCTCAATATATTCCTTCAGCCGGGTCATGCGGGATGAATCCTTGCCGGCCTTGAATCCGGAGATTATTGTTTCAAATACATGAAGCTTCTCGATAATATTTGACATATCAAACAAGCTAAAAGCACCTTTGAAGGTATGAATCGCAAGGCATATCTCGTAAAGCACATCATCATGAGGCTGCTTGCTGTCCAAGAGCTTGGGGAGCTTAGATTCGCAGAATTCCTTGTAATCCTTGAGGGTCTCCATAAAATCATCATAGTTGGTGACTACTTTAACCACCATTTTCAGTACATTGCGCTCCTGCTCAACCTTGCTCTCCAGCATGCGGTTATAGGTAATATCAGTTAATATAACCATGAACATCTTGGAAAGGCTTGAATCATTATCTGAAATGACCTTATAGCTTATTCGAATGTGCTTATCTCCTAAAGTTACCTCCGCTGGAAGCAGTGTAAGATAAATATCCCGCTGAATCACATTCCCTTCATTAAGTATTTTTCCTAACAGAGTTTCAAGAAATTTCCTTTCTTCAGCATTGTCAGGGTATATAAGCCCAGGGAAGGATTTTCCTTTGATATTGCAGTCAAAAATATTATTGCATTCGGAGCTGAACTCCGATCCTACCACAAAGTCTGCTCCAAAAGTCAGGAAGCCTTCCCCTGCATTATCCAGCAGATTCCTGACAGAAGCGGTTCTTTTTTGTATAGTAAGCTCCAGACCTCTGTTCCATTCCGAAAGCTTGTCCCTGGAATCGTTAACCTCCTTATATGCCTGACTGAGGGCCTCATTCTTGGCTTTGATATCCTCAGAATAGACCTTCAGCTTGTCATATACCTCAGCAAACCTTCTGCCCAGTATATATATCATGGCGAGCAGAAATATGAACATTCCGTAGGGTATAATATATTGTGACCAGGGAACGACTCTGAAGTACATTCCTAATATATCATAAACACCAAACAACGAAAAAAGGGAAAGACCCCATATAAAAGTCTTTGTTTCATAGCTGTTGATACGTACATTCCTGGCAATGGTCGCAAAAATAGTGATGATACTGAGAAAAAGGACTATGTAAAAGGCTTGCAGGGTAAATATGAAGGGTATCAGCCTGGTTACATCCAGCAATAGAGTAGCAGCTGCAAAAACCAAATGGAGCTTTCCCATCATTCTCATATAAATATTGCCCGGAGAAAACACCCGCTCCACAAATATCATAAAACCCACCGGCATAAGATAAAAGGACAAAAAAGCAACATATAACCAGAACCTGGGAGCGTCCAGGAACAGCTGCTTGAAGTTTGTCTCTGCAAGAAGCCATATACCAATACTTATAGAAAACAGGCCCAATGCCGGGAATTCATAATTGACGCTTCTTCTGAGCATATATATGAATACCAGGCTGAAGCCAAGGAAGGTGAAGAGTGTTATCAGCAGCAGATTGTCAATTTCATTGGCCACCAGGTAAGAATAATGCTCCTTTTCCGTTCCTATCTCAAACCTTCTTACAAGTCCAAGATTTCTATTAAAAGGGGTATGCATTCTTAAGTATATGGTTTTACCGTGATAGTCTTCGGGAAGTCTTATAATATGCCATGGAGATCCGGGAGCAACCTTGTCATCGTGATGCTCAATATCTCCGAACTTATAAATCAGCTTATCCTCAAGGTAGACCTCAAAGAGCTGATCATTTGTTGTGAACATTATCCTCGGGGTTTCCCAAGCTTTTGTGGGAAGCTGGGTACGAAGCCATACATCCCCGGAACCAGGCTTGACCGGTGGTTGTCCGGGATATGAAAAGGGCTTCCAGCTTGGATCCTCTTTATTAGCATAAACCCATAGAGGAATTCCATGAGCATTTTTAGGAGAGTCTCCGTACTGATATTGCCAACCTTCGGAAATTGCAGTGGGGTGAGGCGGTTGGGCCATTATGAACAGCGGCAGAATAAATATAGAAGAAATTAAAACTAAGAGCAGGAAAGCTATAAAGGTCTTATCAAAAAAATTACGGCCCATGGAAATTACTCACCTCTCTTATACGACACAAGTATATTAACATGTTACCATATTTATCTACCATTTCACACATTTTGTATACAAAAATCACATATAAATACATGTGATTTTTAAAGAGCGTGTATCATAATTAACCCGAATATGTATAATAAAGATAGTCGCAAATCCAAGGTTCTATCGTGCCAAACCCGGCAGCCTTAAGAGAATCAATCAGCTCCAGGTTCCCCGGCATGACCGAGGTCAAAGGAGGAGAGGGACATTTGCCCTTTAATAACAGTAAATAATAGCTCATAAAAGCATTTATACCTTCAAGGCTTTCATCAAACACTATGAAATGAGGCTCCCCCTTTAACTTGAATAGTCCCTTATGACCGTTTATAGAAATGAAGCAGTTATCCTCCAGCAGTTCTTTATGCAGCTCTGGTGTCGGTTCCTGGAAAATGAATGCGAAGGGAAGGACACCACCTCTTCTTTTCAAGTAAGGAAGCTCTTTGAACTCTTCGTAAGCAGGCTCCCAGCTTTCTATTGAGAAATCCCTGATATTTGGTCCTTCTGCAGCTGCATACTCTTTTTCTATGAATATGTACTCCTGTTCAAGTCTGAAGCCCAGCTGCTTCATCATGCCAATACTTTCTACTGCTGAAATATGAGTGGAAAAAGCAATCTTTCTTAATCTTCCGTCCTGAAGGTCCTTCAAGGCTACCTTGAACACCTTCAGCGCCAGTTCCTTGCCTATACCCTGCCCCCGGTAGTCCTTATGGATACGCAGGCCTTCAAGCCAGCCGGTACCGTCATAAAGCAAAGAGTATTTATCAGTTCCGATTACTTTGTTGGTGTCAGTATCGACAGCTCCCAGAAACAATCCCTTATCTTCAACCCATGCATGGAAAATCTCGGGCAGATAGTCTGTTCCCCCCCAGATATCCTTGCAGATATCCACAATATCGTTGCAGTCTTCATGTTTTAGAATTCTATATTCAATCATAGTTGCAGACCCCTTTCATCAAATGAAATATAATTTTGAATGCAAACCTTTGAACCTTTATATAATTATACTATACACGTATACATTTTTGAAAAAATAATGATAAAATGGTATTATATCGAACGCACAAAAGTATTCTTTTGGGTATAGAAGGATATTTCGCAAAAAGCCTAATCAGGCTAGTATAAAATTAAATATATACGTATATATAAATATACAAAGGAGGAGTGCTTATGGAACTGGATAAATATAAAACCGTTGAGACCAAGCTGGAGGAAGTTGAAATTTCAAAGCTTACTGAAGAGCAGAGGCAGAGACTGGAAGAAATAATGAAGACTATCAATATAGAGGACTCCCAGTTCATACTTCAGTACGGAGTAGGAGCGCAAAGCCAAATCGCCGGTTTTGCAGACAATGTTGTAAGCGAGGTAAGATCAAAAGACAGCGGTTATGTAGGAGATATACTTACAGACCTTATGCTGAAGGTCAAGGAGTTGGACGTAGATGGAGTAGGCTCCGGAAGAGGCTTTATGTCCAGATTCCCCTTATTCGGATCTCTGGTAAACAGTACTCAGAAATTTGCAGCAAGATACCAGAAGCTTAGCACGGAGATAGAGAAAATTGTGGATGAGCTTGACAAGTCAAAGATGCAGCTTCTGAAGGACATTACCCTGCTGGATTATTTATTTGAGAAGAACCTTGAATATCTTGGCAACCTCAATTATTACATAATGGCAGGAACCCTTAAGCTAAAGGAAATCAGCGAGAAGGTAATCCCCGAAATGCAGGTAAAGGTCAAGGAAACCAATGACCCTGTAGATGCCCAGAAGCTGAACGACCTGATACAGATGGCAAATAGATTCGAAAAGAAAATACATGACCTGAAGCTCAGCAGGATGGTGTCCCTGCAGACAGCTCCGCAGATAAGACTCATTCAGAACAATAACCAGGTGCTGGTGGAAAAGATCCAAAGCTCGATATTAAATACCATACCCCTGTGGAAAAACCAGATTGTCATTGCAATAAGCCTTTTAAAGCAAAAAAATGCCCTGGCGGTGCAGAAGGAAGTTACTGATACTACCAACACACTATTGCAAAAGAATGCAGAGATGCTGAAGACCGGTTCAATAGACCTGGCAAGAGAGACCGAACGGGGAGTAGTGGATATAGAGACTCTGAAGAAGGTCAATGTGGAGCTTATAGCCACAATTGACGAGACCCTTAACATCCAGAAGGAAGGAAGGCTGAAACGGCAGCAGGCAGAAGCGGAGCTTGCTACTATCGAAAAGGAGCTTAAACAAAAACTGATCGGAAATGCATAGAGATATAGATTTTGAGAAAGAGAGTGGAGGTTGACTATGAATCAGAGATGGAGCTTGGATGAGCTTTATAAATCCTTTGAGTCCGAGGAGTTTAACAATGACTACGGAAAATGTGTTAAAGATATTGAGGTAATAAAGCAGTGGGCGGAGAGCAATCTTAAGGACTCTCATGATGCAGCACGCAAGATGAAGGAATATGTAAAGGCTCTTAATGAGTTCTATATGCGTTATACCCGCCTCTACAGCTTTGCTCAACTGACTCTAAGCGTGGACGCGAGGAATGAAAAAGCAATAAAAGTAATAGATAATCTGGAGGAAAGAGCTACAGAGCTTACAAAGCCCCAGGTGAATTTTGAGAAGTGGCTTGGAAGTGTATGGGATATTAATAATATTATAATGGGAGATAGCTATTTAAAGGAATTCAAATTCTTCTTCATGGAAAACCTGGAAAAAAGCAAGTATCTCTTAAGTGACAAGGAAGAAGTGCTTATATCAAAAATGAAGACCACAGGCTCTGCAGCATGGGAAAAGCTTCAGGAGCTTTTAACTTCAACGCTTCTCGTAGATATAACAATAGACGGGGAGGAAAAGAAGCTTCCGCTTTCTGTAGTAAGGAATATGGCATATAACAAGGATTGCCAGCTCAGAAAAAAAGCTTATGAGGCAGAGCTTAAGGCTTACCTCAAGATTGATGAATCTGTCGCATCAAGTCTGAATGGCATAAAGGGTGAAGTACTAACCGTATCAAAAATGAAGGGATACAAGTCGCCACTGGAAAAAACGGTTCTGGATGCGAGGATGGACATGGATACATTGAACGCAATGCTTACCGCAATGCGTGAAAGCCTGCCGTATTTCCACGGATACTTCAGGAAGAAAGGGTCGCTTATGGGTTATAAGAATGGACTGCCTTTTTATGAGATGTTTGCACCCATGGGTGATATGGACAAACAATTCAGCTACAAGGAAGCCAGAGACTATATAGTTGCCAACTTCAGGACCTTCAGCGACCCATTGGCAGACTACGCGGCACGTGCCTTCGATAACCGCTGGATAGATGCAGAGCCTAGAGAAGGCAAACGTGGAGGAGCTTTCTGTGAAAATCTTCATACAATAGGGGAGAGCAGAATACTGTCAAACTTTGACGGCAGCTTCAGCAGCATGACCACATTGGCCCATGAACTGGGCCATGGATACCACGGAGCATGTCTGATGAAAGAGGCATACCTTAACTCGGATTATCCAATGCCTATAGCAGAGACTGCATCAATTTTATGTGAGACAATTGTTAAGGAAGCAGCATTAAAGACAGCTGACCAGGAGGAGACCTTCTCCATGCTGGAAAATGATATATCCGATTCCGCTCAGGTAATAGTGGATATCATGAGCAGGTTTATTTTTGAGAGTGAGGTATTCAGGCAAAGAGAATCAGGCTCCTTATCGGTGAATGAGCTGAAAGAGATAATGCTGAATGCACAGAAGGAAGCATATGGAGACGGACTGGACACAGATTATCTGCATCCTTACATGTGGCTTTGCAAGCCGCATTATTACAGTGCCGATTATAACTTCTACAACTTCCCCTATGCCTTCGGACTGCTCTTCTCAAAGGGCCTGTACGCAGAGTATCTGAAGAGGGGTGTAGAGTTTGTTCAGGAGTACGACAAGATGCTGTCTGTGACAGGCAAAATGAATATTGCAGATGTAGCAAAGGTTATGAATATAGACGTAAGAAAGGTGGACTTCTGGAGAAGCTCACTGGACATTATAAAGAAGGGTATAGAGAAGTTTATAAATCTAAAATAGTGAATGAACAAAGGAGGAGGCATAAGGCCTCCTCCTTTGCATACTATCTTCGGGCTTTGCCGGTCATGTGTTCTATTTCAATTTTGAACATTCTGGTCACACTGGAAGACTTCCTTATATATTCCAGGCCTTCCTTTGTAAAAGCGGCAGAGTATTTGGACACCAAGGCTTCCAAGGCAGCCTGCTTTTCATCCTCAAATACCTCTTTTGCCCTGCCGAAGGCTACTACACTTTCATAATTTACACTGAAGCTCTGGGACAGTATGGTTGTAGGTCCTACTACACAGAAGGATACCTTATTGTTGTGCATAATATTCTCCAGCTTCTGTCCCTCCATAGCACAGTGGAAGTATATGCTGCTACTGCTGTACGTATAGCTTATGGGCACTCCGTATGCATAACCGCTGCTGCCTGTGGTTGAGAGTATACCGTACTGGCCGGCCTCCAGTATGCGGATGGCTTCTTCATTATCTATTTTTCTATCCTGCCTTCTCATTTCTCTAAACATCAGATCATCTCCTTTATTGATATTCTACCAAAAAGTATAAATTTGCAATAGAATATTTCCATAATTGTTTAAAATTAGCTGGACTTCTGTTAGAATGACATTGTAAAAGTATTTTTCGTTAAGCAAATTATACATTACGTTAGGAGAATTATTATGAAGCTAATTGACATGCACTGTGACACCATTTTGAGATGTATAGACACAAAGGGTGAAGTAAAATTAGGGGAAAATGGTCTCTGTATAGATGTGCAGAAGCTCCGGAGGGCAGGCTCACTTGCACAGTTTTTTGCGATGTATGTAGACTTGGACCGGTATAAGGAGCCTTTGGACAGATGTCTGGACATGATAGACAATTTCTATAATGGAATAGAGGAAAACAGCGCTGATATTGCATTTGCAGGAAGTATAACGGATTTGGAAAGAAACATTAGGGAGGGAAGGGTATCGGCTTTTCTTACTGTTGAGGAAGGCGGAGTAATAGAAGGAAAGCTTCAGAACCTAAGAAACCTTTACAGGCTGGGTGTACGGCTTATAACACTAACTTGGAACTATCCCAACTGTATAGGTTATCCCAACTTCAAGTGGGAGCATAAGGATAAGGGGCTGACTCCTTTTGGAGAAGAAGTAGTGGCAGAGATGAACAGACTTGGGATGCTTATAGATGTATCCCATCTTTCGGATCAAGGTTTCCACGATGTTGCAAGGCTGTCTCAAAAGCCCTTCATCGCATCCCATTCAAACGTAAGATCAGTGACAAATCACAGCAGGAATTTGACTGACGATATGCTGAGGAAGCTTGCAGAAAAGGGTGGAATCACTGGTCTGAATTTTGAGCTGGACTTTCTGGGTGATGATGGAAGCATTGAGGCCATGGTGAGGCATATAAGCCATATGAGAAATATTGCAGGCATAGAAGTAATTGCCATAGGCACTGACTTTGACGGTACTACTCATCTGACAGCTATAAAGGATACAGGTGATATGTATATGCTTTTTGACGCACTTTCAAAAGCGGGCTTCACAGCAGAGGAAATAGATAAAATAAGCTTCAGGAATGCTGAAAGAGTTATAAGGGATGTATTGATATAATAATGGAATACTAATAAAATGATTGACAATCATTGCCTTTAATAATAAAATGGTTATGTAAAAAATGCTATCGGAAAGGTGGTGCAAAGATTGAACATATACTACTTGGTTGACAGAAAAGAAAGACTTTTAAATTCCTTTGTAGTAACTGGAAAAGCATTTGTAAACCGGTTCAAAGGGATAAGTCTGCCTAATTATAACGGAATATGTCAACTAAGCAGGTACAAGTCTTTGCATGGAATAAACCAACTTTAACAGAGTTATTAATGGCCATGGGCAGATTTATATTTGCTCATGGCTTTATTTTTTAGCATTATCAAAGAATAAGGAGAGTTAAAGATGATAGCATTAGCAATGAAGGATATAGAAAAATATTATGCAGCCAACAAAGTGTTGTCCAGGGTTACGTTTGAGATAAATGAAGGAGAAAAAACTGCAATTGTAGGAAGGAACGGCTGTGGCAAGACCACATTGTTCAGGATTATAACAGGCATAGAGAAATATGAGAAGGGTATGCTGGCACTGAAGAAGGGTATCAGGATTGGTTACCTGGAACAGGCTCCGGCAGGCTTTGAAGGAAGCAGCATATATGAGGTGCTCCTTAACGGAGTTGAAGAAGTGACAAAGCTGAGAGCCCGGATGGCAGAACTGGAAAAGAGGATGTCCTCTGAAAAGGATGAAAATCTGCTTGAAGAGCTGGTTGCCGGATATGGAAAGCTTACAGTACAATATGAAGGCATGGAGGGCTATAGTGTGGAGAGCAGGGTGGACATAGTGACAACAGGCCTTCAGATTCCCAAGGACATGTATGACATGGATTTTGAGGTTTTAAGCGGAGGTGAAAGAACCAGGGTTCTATTTGCCCGTATACTGATATCCCAGCCTGAGCTTCTGCTTCTGGACGAGCCGACCAACCATCTTGACACTGCTTCAATTGAGTGGCTGGAAGGCTTTATCAGGAATTATAAAGGTACTGTTCTTATCATATCCCATGACAGATATTTCCTTGACAGTGCGGTGGGGAGGATAATTGAGGTGGAAGATGGAGAATGTGAAAGCTACGAAGGCAATTATTCGTATTTTGTCAAGGAAAAGGAGAGGAGACTCCTTGTTGAATTTGACAATTATCAGGATCAGCAGAAGAAGATAAGGAAAATGGAAGAGACAATAAAGCGGCTGAGGGATTGGGGAAACAGAGGAGATAATGAAAAATTCTTCAGGAAGGCAGCAAGTATCCAAAAGGCCCTTGACAGGATGGAGAAAATAGGAAAGCCGGTATTGGACAGGAAGGGTGTTTTCCTAAGCTTTGAGGCAGCGGGGAGAAGCGGTAAGGATGCTGTGGCCTGCGAGGAGGTAACAAAGGCATATGATTCCAAGCAGCTGTTCAGGAAAGCGAGCCTGCTTGTAAGATTTGGAGAGCGTGTGGGAATAATAGGACCTAACGGCTCGGGGAAAAGCACTCTGATAAAGATGATAATGGGGCATGAAAGCCCTGATGAGGGTAATGTCCGAATAGGTTCCAATGTAAAATCAGGCTATCTGGAGCAAAGTATTAGTTTTGAGGATGAGAGCAGAACAATACTTGAAGAGTTCAAGTCAAGCCTGAATCTGACTGAGGGTGAAGCGAGAGGCAGACTGGCAAGGTTCCTCTTTTTTAAGGATTCGGTGTTTAAAAGGATATCAGGCCTGAGCGGTGGTGAGAAAACAAGACTGAAGCTTGCAGAGATGATGTATGGAGATATAAACCTGCTGATACTTGATGAGCCTACCAATCATCTGGACATTGATACCAGGGAAGCCCTTGAAGCAGCTCTGGAGGATTATGAGGGTACAATAGTATTTATTTCTCATGACAGATATTTTATCAACAGACTGGCCGACAGGCTGTACAGCATTGAGGATCATGTCCTTGTAGAATACTGCGGGAATTATGACTACTTTAAAGACAAGGGGCCCAAGGAAGCCAAATATGAAGAAAAGAAAAAGGATACCAAGGCGGCAGCTTCAGGGAAAAAGCCAAGACAGAGGGTAAATGACGACAAGAACAGACTTCACGAGGTAGAAAGTGAAATAGCAGCTTTAGAAGAGGAGGTAAATCGCATAAAGGAAGCAATGACAGATACTGAAAAAGCTTCAGATTATGTTTTTCTGCAGGAGATAGGCACGGAGCTCTCAGAAAAAGAAGCGGCTCTGGAGTATATGTATGAGACATGGCAGATGTTAGTTGAAGGATCATAGAAGAATTAAACAAGCTGCTGTAAGTAGATAAAGAGAGGTGTATAAATGGACAGGATTAAAGATAATAGGAGATTTATGAAATGTAATTTTGGAGAAATGCATGAGATTCAGACTGACCAGGAGCTGAAGCTTCCACAGCCTCCCCTTGAAAATCCTTATGGGGAAGAAGCTGTAATAATTGATTTACCTCCTGTAAGCGAAGAGGTACTGATTAAGCGGGATATATACAAATGCATAAAATCCAGAAGGAGCAGGAGAAAGTATGCTGACAGGCCAATCACACTTAAGGAGCTGTCTTTTCTGCTTTGGGCTACACAGGGCGTAGTCAGGGTAAGCGATAATAATTACGCTACAATGCGCCCGGTACCTTCGGGAGGTGCAAGGCATCCTTTTGAGACCTATCTGGCTGTAAACAATGTAGAAGGGCTGAAAAAGGGAATATATAGATATCTGGCTTTAAGCCACAGGCTGTTATTTATGTATGAAGAGGAGAATATAAGTGAATTAATTACAGCTGCCGCTCTTGATCAGAAGTTCACCGGCGAGAGCGCAGTTACCTTCATATGGAGCTGTATTCCCTATAGGGGGGAGTGGAGATACAGCTTCAGTGCACACAAGGTCATGCTTCTGGATGCGGGGCATGTATGCCAGAATCTGTATTTGGCCTGTGGAGCCGTGGGCTGTGGGACCTGTGCCATTGCAGCATATGACCAGAAGCTTACCGATGAGCTTATTAAGGTGGATGCGGAGAATGAGTTTTCGATATATATTGCACCGGTAGGCAAGATATAAATATATTACTGGCAGATTATGAAGAAATATAAAAAAATTATTCAGATTTAGAGGAAATCTCTTGTCGATATAGAATAATACCAAGTAGAATTTTTATGTACCACAAGGGGATTAGTAATGAAGAGAAAAGTACTGGTGTCAAAAGAAATCGAAGATCTTCGTATGGATCTGGAAACAATTATTGAAGAGGAAAAGGAACTTATAAACCCAAAGGTTGTTAATGCAAGTCAATCCCTGGATAAGGTTCTGATCCAGTATTACAGAATGCTGGGCACCAGAGGACTTAGAATGGTGGAAGAGGGAGCAGAGTAGAACTTATACAAGCCTACTTTTATATACTGTAATAGACGTTTTTAATATGTCTTATCATACGCAATGGCGGTGAGTCGGAAATATGAAAGTAGGGGATTTTGTAAAGGTGAACGATGCAAGCGATTGGTGTGGTTTGTACGGCATTATAGACAAAATGTATGGGGATACTGCCTTCGTATTTTGCGTTAAAAGGCCTGGGAAGCTGCACCCTGTAGCTTTAAAACAATTGCTTAAGATAAGCTTTAAAAGCAAATACAAAAGAGAATTGTGAAAGATAGGTTTCAACACCTATCTTTTCTTTTGAGCCGATAAAAAAACATTCTGCCAATTTTTTAACATAATAGAAATCGTATTGACAATTGAAACTTCTGATAGTATAATAAATTTGTTTACTAATAAATCAAAAGATTCTAAATTTTGAATAAGCATTTGACGTTTCGTTCATATTGAATAGAAACTCCAATAATTTAATAATAGTTTTTTAAGCTATAGGTATCTCCCCCATAGCTTTTTTTTGTCTTTCTTGAGACTCTTTACTATAATGATGTCTTCGGCTTTATTTTTTGCATCCGGGGCAATGTCAGGCTCGGTGGGTTGGAGGGCGAAATTAAGATGTAAAAATATATATGGAATAGTTATGCAGAATATGGGAACCATATCCTAAAATTTCCGTCTAATATGACAGTATATGAAAAATATATGCTTGCATAATAGACATGAAAATAGTTTTAGGGGAGTGAAGGATTAATGAATAATAACGGGAAAACCATCAGGAGCTACTTTATTGGTTTGCTGGCAATCTGCATTGCTTTGCCTGTTTTTACCTTTGCATGGGATGATACTTACATTGAACTGCCCGAGCGTGTCGGAACCTCTTCGGGAATTGCAATAGAGGTTCCCTTTGATTCTGCGCTTATGGCTTCAACAGTCAGCAGGAGCAATGTTTATGTAGCAGATGAGCAGGGAAGCAGGATACCCGTATCCAGAGAGATGGGAAGCGGCAATAAATCCATAATAGTATCTCCTCTTGAGCAATATGAGGCGGGGAAGACCTATACCCTATACATAAGAAAAGCTGTAAAGTATGAAGCGGGAGGCGAAATAAAAAACGGCCTCAAGCTGAAGTTTACAGTAGCAAAAGCCGCAAAGGAGCCATTGCCGGCAATAGGAAGTGAAGAAAACCTGAAAAAGCTCCTGGAAGAAGCAGATCTGACAAACGATATTTTACTGTTCGGAACTCAAAAAATAAGAAACGGCGCAGCAGCTTTTGATAGTGCAGCGGCGGCACCTGCTGCAGCAGCTGAGAGCACAAGCAGTGCCAAAAGCATAGCTGAAACCGGTTCGGGGGATTACTCCACTACAAATGTGCAGGTGGAGGGAGTAGATGAAGCGGATATAGTTAAGACCGACGGTAAATATCTGTATCAGGTGAACAACAACAGGATAGTTGTGGCGGAAGTATATCCGGCAGACAAGATGAGGATAAAAAAGGTCATAGGGCTTGAAGAGGAAAATATTACTCCCATGGAGCTTTACCTGGATGACAAGCATCTTGTTGTAATAGGTTCGTCAAATGGCAGCATACCGGTGCATAGCTCCGGATCAAAACGATTAATGCCTTCATATGACGGTTATTATCGGAACAACACGGTAAAAATGCTGATATACGATATCACCAACAAGGATAATATAAAGAAAGCAAGGGAAATAGAGCTGGAGGGAAGCTATCTGTCTTCAAGGAAGATAGGCTCCAAGCTATATCTTGTATCCAATAAGCACTTGAATTACTACAGAATATATGACACCGGTGAAGTGAATGATACTCCATCCTACAGGGATACTGCCATAAAAGAAGACTTTATAAATATTGACTATGGAAAGATAGGATACTTTCCGGATTCTATAGAGCCCAATTATATGATTGCAGCAGGTGTCGATCTTGATAGTCCCAAAGAAAGTGTCAATGTATCCACATA
>LOES01000251.1 GCA_001515955.1 Clostridia bacterium BRH_c25
TCCTCAATAGCTCAGTCGGTAGAGCATGCGGCTGTTAACCGCAGGGTCGTTGGTTCAAGTCCAACTTGGGGAGCCATTTTATTTTAGAAAATTAAAAAAGGTATGATGATTTATTAATTCTAATAAATCATCATACCTTTTTTAA
The DNA here is from genome assembly GCA_001515955.1 of Clostridia bacterium BRH_c25. The sequence continues at coordinate 146 of LOES01000251.1, forward strand.
TGTGTATACCTTATTACTTCTAGCATCCCAGATCAGTAATGCCTCTTTTTATATGATAATACATGGCAAGAGCCGCACCATCGGCATCCCGCTGCTCAATGAAGTGGGCGATATTGCGATGGTTGGTCAGAGCGTTTTTAATAGAACGTTCATGGGTTCCAACATATACAGCCGTATTGATGGCATCGCTTATGGAAGCCTCAATAGCGGGCAGCATCAGCTCAATTACGTTGTTGTGTGTTGCTTTTGCAATGGCCGCATGGAATCGCTGATCGGCGGCTGCATACGACTTGCCGGCTAATATAAGTTCTGCAGCCTTCTGCTCACATTCAATGATTTCCCGGATTTCCTCATCACTTGCACGTTCCACCACCAGACGCACATTAGCAGGCTCCAGAATCAGACGCATCTCAAACCAGTTATGTACCAATTTCTTTTTATCCTCTATATAAGAAATGCCGAAGGGATCATTTTGTGCACCCGGCTGTGCTGTAACAAATGTTCCGCGCCCACGGTCTATCGTAAGCACACCGTTTGCAACAAGCGTCTTCACAGCCTCGCGTATTGTTGTCCGGCTGACACCCAGTTCTTCGGCCAGTTTATGCTCGTTGGGCAGCTTGTCGTTGGGCTGATATTTTTTTTGCAAAAAAATCATATCGCTGATTTGGTTAGCAACGTTTTGCGAAATGGGAATGAAACCGTTAGCCATTCTATTTCTCCCTTTATAAGTTTGTATTTCACTTACGCGTTTTGCAGTAAGAAATTCCACTACTTTTGCTGCCTCTCTCGTGGATAACCACGATCGGACGCAAAAGGGAATTTCTAACCGTAAAACGCTTCATAATTATACAGACATTATACCACATACATTTACAAAATCCAGCATTTAGTTTTTGTCAAGTCGGGTTGTAGTATCTCTTTGTATGATTTTGCACAAAACCGTTGACAGTACCTTGAAAAAAGAATAAAATTTGATTAAGACATCATACAACGTTACTAAGCGGTTCTTTCGAAAAACAGTTTTACCTTAATTAAACCGGTAAGACATCATACAACATTTAGCCTCCTATGAAGTATTACAACCTGATCAAGCTGTTTCAAATTGATAAGGATGGAGGAAGATAAAAATAATGAAAAGCTTTTCTTGGCAATATGATGAGATGAAACAAGTGGGGGTCGATTACACTATCTCAAGTGAAGTTGAAGGCTACGACGAACGAATGGCAAAATTACGGGACATTAAAAAGGAAACAGACAATACCATTAGTCTACTTAGTATAGGACCCGAGGATACAGTTGTTGAGTTTGGAATTGGAACCGGAGAGTTTACCAATGAGGTAGCACAACATTGCAAGAGAGTCATTGCGATTGATGTGTCTGCTAATATGCTTGAGTATGCGAAGCAAAAGAGTAAAGAGGGGAGAATACACAATATTGACTTTAACCAAGGTGGATTTTTAACCTACCAACATTTAGGGGAACCTGTAGATATTGTGATTACTCAACTGGCTTTACATCATCTTCCAGATTTTTGGAAGTTAATAGCTTTAAAAAGGATATTCAATATGCTTAAAGAAGGTGGGATCCTTTACATAAGGGATACAGTTTATTCCTTTGATATAGATAATTATCAGCAATTTTTTAACCAATGGATATCCGAGACTCTTATATTAGCGGGAGAGGAACTTGCATGCGATATTGAAACTGCAGTAAGAGAGGAATTTTCTACTTGTGATTGGATAATGGAAGGGTTGTTAAAACACGCCGGCTTCACAATTCATAAGGTGAAATACAACCAAGGCTTTCTTGCCCAATATATTTGCAAGAAAGATCAGGGAGAAATGTCGAACTTAGCATAACAAATTATATTACATGAATTTGAAATGGAGGGAGAATAAAATGAGAAGTGATCAAATGAAAGCAGGCATAACCAGAATTCCACACAGATCGCTGTTCAAGTCACTGGGACTGATGGATGAAGAGATCCGCAGACCAATGATCGGAATCGTAAATGCACAAAATGACATCATTCCGGGGCACTTGCACCTGGATGACATCACAGATGCGGTTAAGGCCGGAGTTCGAATGGCGGGTGGAACACCTTTCCAGTTCCCCACAATCGGTGTTTGTGACGGTATAGCAATGGGACATGACGGTATGAGATATTCTCTGATCAGTCGTGAGCATATTGCAGACTCTGTGGAAATTATGGCAATGGCGCACCCTTTCGACGCGCTGGTGTTCGTTCCAAATTGTGACAAAATAGTACCCGGTATGCTGATGGCTGCATTGAGATTGAATATTCCCAGCATATTTGTCAGCGGAGGTCCTATGATGCCGGGTTATTATAACGGCAAAAAGCTGACGGTTTCAAATGCATTTGAAGCTGTAGGTGCAGCAGGGGCTAATAAAATCAGCGCAAAGGATGTTGTGGAGATAGAAGATTATTCCTGCCCAGGCTGTGGTTCCTGCGCAGGTATGTTCACAGCAAACTCCATGAATTGCATGACGGAGGTAATCGGTCTCGGCTTGCCCGGCAATGGTACAATACCTGCTGTCAATGCAGCTCGCATCAGACTTGCCAAGGAAGCGGGCATGAAGATAATGGAGCTGCTGGAGAAGAATATACGTCCTCGGGATATCGTGACTTCGGATGCGCTTCATAATGCGCTGACTGCAGATATGGCCTTGGGCTGCTCAACAAACACCGTGCTGCATCTGCCCGCAATAGCACATTCTGCCGGTGTTAAAATCAGTCTGGAAAATATCAATAAGATCAGCAAGGCAACACCTCATCTGGTCAAGCTCAGTCCTGCCGGTACGGATTGTTTAATGGATCTCTGGCAGGCCGGCGGTCTTCCGGCTGTACTCAAGGAATTGAATGAATACGGCCTGCTCCGCTCTAACTGCATGACGGTAACAGCCAAGACTGTTGCTGAAAATATCAAGGATGCCTCGGTGAAGGATTCACAGGTCATCAGAACCCGTGAGAATGCATACTCCCCTGATGGCGGGCTTGCAATACTTTGGGGCAATCTGGCACCGGACGGTGCTGTGGTCAAGAAGGGTGCTGTACTGCCTGAAATGATGGTGCACAGCGGCCCTGCCAGGGTATACAACAGCGAAGAGGAATGTATGGAGGGGATCATGTCCGGCAGGATCATGGCAGGAGATGTAGTTGTCGTCCGCTATGAAGGCCCAAAGGGCGGTCCAGGCATGCGTGAAATGCTTACACCGACATCTGCAATAGCAGGCATGGGTCTGGACAGCAGCGTTGCATTAATAACAGACGGCAGGTTCTCAGGTGCATCCAGAGGCGCGTCAATCGGACATATATCTCCCGAGGCTGCTGCCGGTGGCTTGATAGGCATTGTTGAGGAAGGCGATATCATCAGTATCGACATTCCCAACAACAAGCTGGAGCTTATGGTGGATGAGGAAATCATTGCGGCACGAAAGGCCAGGTTTGTGCCTTTGGAGAAGCCTGTGCCCAACGGATATCTCAAGCGCTACCGCAAATTAGTGACATCTGCCAATACAGGTGCAATATTTGAAGAGTAAACAGGAAATAGTACTGTTATAAAAGACGATTTTACTGCCTTGTGCGGTTGCATGGGGCAGTCAAATATAATTGAGGAGGAGAAGAATATGAAAAAATTACATCGTTTTATGATCGTAGCAATGACACTGGTTATGGTATTCAGTCTGGCTGCTTGTGGACAAAAGCCGGCTCCCGCTGCTGAGTCACCTGCTGCTGAGACCCCTGCTGAAGCAGTTGTCATCAAGCTGGGTACCACTGTTAATGAGCAGGACAGCTTCCAGATTGCAGCGGAGAAATTTGCTGAACTGGTAGCAGACCGCACAAATAACGCTTACAAAATCGAAATCTACCCCAATGGTGCATTGGGCGATGAACGTACCATGCTCGAAAGCATGCAGATGGGCACCCTTGACATGGGCATCATCACCAGTGGTCCTTTTGTGAACTTTGCACCTGAGATGGGAGTTCTGGACATGCCCTTCCTGTTCAGCAGCAACGAGGATGTATATAAAATACTTGACGGTGAAATAGGCAAAGAATTGCTTACCAAGCTGGAAGCTGCACAACTCAAGGGTCTTGCTTATGCAGAGAGAGGCTTCCGAAACCTGACCAACAGCGTTCGTTCTGTTGAAAAAGCGGCTGATATTGCAGGCTTAAAGGTTCGTGTTATGGAGAACGAAGTTTATATCTCCACCTTCGAATCCCTGGGTGTCAACACAGTACCGATGGCATGGGCTGAAGCACTGACTGCCCTGCAGCAGGGTACAATTCAAGGACAGGAAAATCCGGTTAACGTTATTCATTCTTTCAAGCTCTGGGAGTCACAGAAACATGTTACAATGACACGCCACGCTTATGCGGCCGCGCTTATAACCATGAGTCTTGATAAATTCAACAGCTTGCCTGCAGATGTGCAAAAGATATTCACTGATGCTGCTCAAGAAGCTGCTGAATATGAACGTGACTGGGTAGCACAGAATGAAGAGAAGCAGATGGAGGATTTGGAAACAAACGGAATGGAAATAGTTAAAGAACCGGATGTGGAAAGCTTCAAAGCAGCTGTTTCCAAAGTATACGAAAAGTATCCCCAGTATAAAGAATATCTTTCAAGAATTGAAGCAGCTCTTAAATAAATAACCATAAAGGGGGGGGATGTGTTCCATGGCAGTTGCAAGAGCAATCAATAAGGCAAGTGATTTGGTGGACAAAGCGTGCTGTGTAATTGTAGTAGTATTATTAGCAGGTATGGTATTGGTCACATCCGCACAAATCATCTGCCGAGTGTTCTTCAGTGCTCTTTCGTGGAGCGAAGAGGTAGCCCGCTATCTCCTGGTTTGGTCAACCTTTATAGGAGCAGGCTGCGTCTATAAAAAAGGAGGGCATATTTCAGTACTGGTTGCACAGGAATTGTTACCGTCCAAGCTGCGCAAGCCGTTGCAGATTCTGGTACATGTTCTGTGCGGTGCCTTCTTTATGCTTGCCGTATACTATGGCTTCAAATACACGGGTAAGCAGGGCACTCAGCTTTCTGCGGCTCTTCGCATACCCATGAGCCTGATGTACATGGCGATACCCGTAGGCAGTGGCGTGATGCTGGTGCATGCATTTAATGCAATCATACAGATTTTTGTTGCAAAGGAGGTGGCGGAACAATGACGGCATTGTTATTCTCTGTATTCCTGGTGGGACTTATCATAGGCATACCGATTGCCTTTGCCATCGCAATTGCTGCTGTCACTGTGCTGATCAAGGGCGATGTAAACCTGCTTATCATAGTGCAGCGTATGTTTGCCGCCACCGATTCCTTTCCGCTTATCGCGGTACCTTTTTTCATACTGGCAGGTGATTTGCTTGCCCGTGGTGCTATGTCACAGAAGCTGGTTACCTTTGCAGAGTCACTTCTTGGAAGAGTAAGGGGAGGCCTCTCTGTAGTTTCGGTAGTAGCAGGCATGTTTTTTGCAGCTATCTCCGGCTCTGGGGCCGCGACTACTGCTGCTGTCGGTGCCACACTGATACCGGAGCTAAAAAAACGCGGGTACAAGGAGGATTCCTCCACCGCACTCATTGCGTCTGCAGGCTGTATCGGAGTAGTTATTCCGCCTTCGGTGCCAATGGTGCTGTATGCGGTAATTGCCGATCAAAGCGTGACTAAGCTATTCAAAAATGGATTTTTGCCCGGTATTATGATGGGAGGCGTTTTGATAGCCATCTCCCTTCGTCAGGCATACAAATACAATTACCCAATGGGTACGGTATTCTCATGGAAGAATGTCTGGACAACCTTCATGCAGTCCATATGGGGACTTTTAATGCCGCTCATTATCCTGGGAGGTATATTCTCGGGCTATTTCACACCTTCTGAAGCGGCAGCAGTAGCAGTGGTATACTCAATGCTGGTTTCGATGTTTCTGTACCGTGACCTTACATTGAAGGATATAGGTAAAATCATGCTGGGCAGTGCAAAAACCTCTGCCGTTATCATGATTATAATCGCATGCAGCGGTATATTCGGCTGGGTGCTTGCCAACTGGAAGATACCCGAAGCAGTTGCCCAGGGGATACTATCCATTTCTTCCAACAAGTACATTATTTTATTCTTGATTTCAGTCATTATATTAATTGCGGGTATATTTATGGAAACATCCTCGGCAGTTATTTTGCTTACACCTGTATTCCTGCCGCTGATAAGAATGTTGGGCGTTGATTTGGTACATTTCGGTATAATATTTACGGTGGGTATCTCCATAGGTATGGTTACACCGCCGGTTGCAATCAACCTATTTGTCGGCTCAAGCATCACCGGTTTGCCGATAGAGCGGATAGCCAAGGCTGTGGTGCCTTATCTGATTGGCTTGATTGTGATGTTCCTGATATATATCTATTTGCCATTATTGATTCCCTCACTGATATTTTAAGAAAACGTAATTCAAAGGATTTTCATACTTGAGATATAAAGCGGCACATTGTCGTTTTATATCTTTTTTTGTTGTTATTTTATAAACCGTTTGTTAATATTATTATAGTAAACTACATAATTTAAATGAGATAATGAAAAATTGCTGTGAAGCATAAAGGAGCATAAGTGATGGCAGCCAGAAGTCGAAATTTATTATTGGGTTTCATGATATTTTGTACAATATTTTCACTGGTCAGCTCAAGAAATATGGTGGTTCCGGTATATTCCAACAGCTTGGAAGCGGACGAAAACAGCACTGAGTACTACATAGATCAGAAGAATCCTGATTGGGAGCTTATGAAGAATAGGGTCAAGGTCAAAGGTATTTATATGACAGGTAATACCGTTGGATATCAAGAGAGGTTCAATAAGCTTATAGACTTGGTAAAGACCACAGAGATAAATGCTGTGGTAATCGATGTGAAGGATGACAATGGGTTGATGACTTATTCCAGTGAGCTTTCTGATGTTCAGTTTACCGGAGCAAATAAAAATGTACGCATAAAGGATATTAATGCAGTAATGAAGGTTCTGCGGGAAAACAATATATATGCGATAGCCAGAATTGTTACCTTCAAGGACAGAACAGCCGGGGATAAATATGCCAACCTGGCTGTAAAGAATACCAGCGGAGGTATATGGAGAGATCGGCACGGAATGTCCTGGCTGAACCCACACAATAGAGAGTCGTGGGATTATATTGTCGATATAGCAGAAGAAGCTGCGATAAAAGGCTTTAACGAGATACAATTTGATTATGTAAGGTTTCCTACTGATGGAAATACTAAAATAATCGACTATGGTGCTAGTGCCGTAGGCAAGTCCAAGGCAGAAGCGATTGCAGAATTTCTTTCCTATGGCAGGGAGAGATTAAGCAAAAAGGGAGTGGTGGTGTCAGCGGATGTTTTCGGACTTGTGACAACTACCAAGGATGATATGAATATTGGTCAGCATCTTGAGTCAATAGCTAAAAGTGTTGATGTAATTTGTCCAATGGTTTATCCATCCCACTATGGCAAGGGAAGCTATGGGGTGGCAGAGCCGGACTTTGAGCCTTATAAGATAGTGAACCGGAGCATGACCGTCGCACAGGATAGAATAGCTGCAATGAAGGAAGTGAACCGGAAGGCGATATTGAGACCATGGCTTCAGGACTTTACAGCATCATATCTTCCCAAATATAAAAGATACGGCCCGGATGAGGTAAGAGCGCAAATAAAGGCTACATACGATGCAGGGGCAGAGGAATGGCTGCTTTGGAATGCAGGTAACAAGTTTACGGCAGGAGCATTGAACAAGGAGTAAAATGAAAATAATTAATAAAGGCTATATCAGATATTTGTATTTGATATAGCCTTTTGTCGAAAAAATGACGATGATTTTATTGAATAGGAATAGTATTATATTTTGCCATATGATACAATATATAGTGCTAAGGAATGCAGTAACATACAAAATATAGTTTGGAGGTGCTGATAAGCTGTGTTAACAAGCAATGCCATAAAAGTATTGGAAAAACGTTATTTGATAAAGGATGAGAATGGAAAAGTAATTGAAACCCCTGAGCAAATGTTCAGGAGAGTTGCAAGTACTATAGCTGCTGCTGATAGTTTGTATGACAGCTCAGCTGACACTAAAGCAACTGAGGAAAAGTTTTATAAGCTGATGAGCAAGCTTGAATTTGTACCAAATTCACCTACCCTGATGAATGCGGGGAGAGAGCTTGGGCAGTTGTCTGCCTGCTTTGTGCTTCCTGTTGAAGATTCTATGGAGGGTATTTTTGATGCTATCAAGAATGCTGCAATGATACATAAAAGCGGCGGAGGGACAGGCTTCAGCTTCAGCCGTCTTAGAGGCAAAGGGTCTACAGTAATGACTACCGGCGGTGTAGCATCAGGTCCCATAAGCTTTATGAAGGTATTCAATTCCGCAACAGAAGCAGTGAAGCAGGGAGGAACCCGAAGAGGTGCCAATATGGGCATACTTCGCGTGGATCATCCGGACATACTTGAATTTATACAGTGCAAGAAAGACAGCAGCGATATAACCAATTTCAATATTAGTATTGCCATTACGGAAAAATTCATGAAAGCTGCTGAAAATGGTGAGGATTACGATCTGGTCGACCCGGCCTCCAAGAAAGCTGTGGGTAAGCTCAATGCAAGAGAGGTATATGACCTTATAGTGGATATGGCCTGGAATAACGGCGAGCCGGGCATCATATTCCTGGACAGGATAAACAGAGACAATGCAGTTCCAAAGCTTGGTGAAATAGAGAGCACCAATCCATGCATAACCGGTGACTCATGGGTTCTGACCAAGGCGGGGCCTGCGCAGGTTAAGGATATATTAGGCGAGCAGGTAGAGCTTGCGTTAAATGGCTCCTATGCCATATCGGACAGTAAGGGTTTTTTCAGGACCGGCGTAAAAAACACAATTAGAATATGCACAGACCGGGGCTATGAGCTAAAGCTTACAAAGGATCATTTAGTAAGGACAGCGGCGGATATAACACGTTTCAAGGTTGATGAGGAATGGAAGGCAGCAGGGGATTTGAAGGCCGGAGATAAAATCATCCTATCCAACAATAGAGGAATCAAATGGGAAGGAAAAGGAAGTCTCGATGAAGGTTATTTATTAGGACTTCTGATAGGAGACGGAACCCTGAAGAAAGAGTGGGGGATCATTTCTGTATGGGGTAGTGACGAAGAGGCAGTATCCTTGATGAAGGCAGCAGGAGAAGCAGCTCATACGCTGCCGCATCGTAGTGACTTCAAGGGTTTTCAATCTGTTATCAGTGACAGGACTGAGAATAGAATGAGACTTTCCGCACTCCGTGACCTTGCTGAAGCATATGGGATAATGCCTGGGAATAAAAAGCTTACAGCAGAGGTAGAGAAGAGCAGCTATGAGTTCTACCGGGGATTTATAAGAGGAATGTTTGACACTGACGGTACTGTTGCAGGTACACAGAAAAAAGGCCTGTCCGTAAGGCTTTGGCAGAATGACTTGGATACGCTGAAAGCTGTACAGAGAATGCTTGGCAGAATGGGAATCCTATCGACTATATACAGCAACCGTAAGGCGGAGGATACCAAATCCATGCCTGATGGTAAAGGCGGTTTGAAAGAATATAATGTAAAAGCGGGCCATGAGCTTGTTATTACACAAGATAACTTACATGTTTTCTCCGAAATCATAGGCTTCAGCAGCATCAAGAAGCAAAACCGATTGAAAGAGGGCTTGAGCAGCTACAAGCGAGCTTTGAACAGAGAACGGTTTTTTGCTGCCATTACAGAGACTGTTGAGCTGGGAGAAGCTGAAGTATTTGATGTTCAGGTTCCTGGGATAAATGCCTTTGATGCCAACGGAATATATATACACAACTGCGGCGAACAGCCGTTGCTCCCCTACGAATCCTGTAATCTGGGCTCAATAAATTTGATGAGCTGCTTAAAGAAGAGCAAAACAAAAACGGCAATAGATTATGACCGGCTGGGAAGCATTGTAGAGGATTCGGTGCATTTCCTTGATGACGTAATAGATGTCAACAAATATCCACTGCCTATGGTTGATGAGATGACAAAAGGAACAAGGAAAATCGGCCTTGGAGTCATGGGCTTTGCTGATATGCTTATTGAGCTTGGCATTCCGTATAACTCAGAGGAAGCTGTAAAGGCAGCAGAGGACATAATGAAATTCATAAATGACAGATCAAAGGAAGCCTCTGTAAAGCTGGCTGAGAAGAGAGGCGCCTTCAGATACTATGATGACAGTGTATTAAAAGAAAAAGGCGTTGCAATAAGGAACGCAACAACTACAACCATTGCACCAACCGGCACAATATCTATAATAGCCGGGGTATCCAGCGGCATAGAGCCATTATTTGCACTTTCCTTTGTGAGAAATGTAATGGACAATGATGAACTGCCGGAAGTAAATCCGCTATTTGAAAGGGTCGCCAAGGAAAGAGGCTTTTACAGTAATGAGCTGATGAGGGACATAGCAGCTCATGGCACTATTCACGATATTAAGAGCATACCTGAGGATATAAGGAGAGTATTCGTAACTGCTCATGATATAGAGCCGGAATGGCATATAAAGATACAGTCAGCTTTCCAAAGATATACCGACAATGCTGTATCCAAGACGGTCAACTTTTCCAACTCAGCCACCAAGGAAGATGTAAGCGAGGTC
>LOES01000252.1 GCA_001515955.1 Clostridia bacterium BRH_c25
TATATTGAACGCACCTAAGGTATTACATTCGGGTATAGTGCGAATTCAATAAAATCAAGGAAACATTTACGCGAAATTTGAATTATTAATGTAAAATGTTTTTCGCGAAATATATAGCGTATTAACCTTAAACAAGAGAATGAGGTGCTTTTATGTATAAAGTTCTTATTGTTGATGATGAAGTATTAGTCAGGGTAGGTCTTAAGACAACCATAGACTGGGAAGCAAACGGCTTCACGGTTGTGGCAGAAGCGTCAAACGGCGAGCAGGGCTATGAGCAATATAAGAAGCATATGCCGGATGTTATAATAACAGACATTAAAATGCCTAAAAGAGATGGATTGTGGCTGGTTGAAGAAGTCAGAAAAGAAAACCACTATGTTAAAATATTGGTTTTAACGGTTTATGATGAGTTTTCCTATGCAAGGAAGGCACTGAAGGTTGGTGCGGATGATTATATTCTAAAATCTGAAGTCGAGGATGAAGAGCTTATTGCGGTAATGAAGTCCATAAAAAAGAAAATAGATGCGGATACAAGGACAAAGCATATACAAGACAAGGAAATCATGAATGTAAATGCCATAAAGAGATCAATTTTAACAGATATGATTAAATCGAACTTTAATATTGATGACAATCTGTTGGAACGATGCAGGAGCATTGGATTCCCCATGGAAAATTCAAGATTTGCATTTGCAGGTATATCAATTGGCAACGATATTCATGAAAATGAAGCAGAACCCAATCCCTTAAAACAGACTGACAATGCAATACTTAATATCCTCTTTGATCTATTTGCGGAAAGATCGGTTGAATATATTCATACACACCAGAAGGAAGGGTATAAGTTTCTTTTATCATCGGACATATTGGCAGGCAACGAGCTGAATAGAATGCTTACATCTGCAATAAATGCTGCAAGGCAATACTTTGATTGTTCTCTTAACATTGTTTATACAAATGCTTTTGATGATATAAAGAAGACATTTGCTGTTTATAAAGAATTTATTGACAAGGAACAGATTTTGTTTTATAAAAGCGGAATAAAGTTCTTTATAACAAACATTGACAGCGTAAACTTTGCAGAACCCAATGTGTTTGATTTAAAAAGGCAATATAATAAACAGTTTATTGAAGCTATAGGACAGGAAAACAAAGACAGGACAAAAAAGCTGATTCATGAAGTCAGCAGTTATTTTGACCAGAATAGTGTAAACCCTAAGATCGTCAGAATATTTTATTCCAACTTAATGGGGGATATATTCAGTAACTATGGGCTTATTCTTGAAAACGACCTGGAATTAAAGAACCATGAATATTATCATTACCAGATAGAAAATTCAGACCATCAGCAGAGTATAATGCATTTATTCATAGCATTTACGGAAAAAACTATAAATGAGATTCGAAAAACCCGGTACACCAACTCGAAAGTATTGATAAACCGGGCTATAAATCATATCCAATACCATTATGATGAAAAAATATCCTTGGATGATGTAGCAAGGGAGCTGCATATTTCTAAACATTATCTTGCAAATGCTTTTAAAAAGGCTACCGGGGAGAACATGTCCTTATACATCAATAAGCTCAGGATAGAAAAGGCAAAAAGGCTGTTGTTGAAATCAGATGGTAAAATCAAAGAAATATTTGATGAGGTAGGGTACTCAAATCAACAGTATTTTAGTAAGGTTTTTAAAAAAATAACAGGCATGACGATTATGGAGTATAAGGAGAAAATGATGCAGAAAAATGAATAGAATCTGAAGCTTGATGAGTCTTCGCAACGCGAAGGCTTTTTTCTTTTATCTTCATAGTTAAGAAAACTAAATTAACCTAGGACAAAAAAATGATAATCCGGTACAAAGGTGTTAACCCCAAAATAAATGTTTCAGCACATTGAACAAAATAGTATATAACCAAAATAATATAGTACGTTTATTGAACAACTATTATGAATTATCATTAAACTATGAATGGCTAAACAGTTAAATGCTATACAAAAACATGTAAAAGGGGATCTGAAAGCTATGAATCCGGATATAAAATTAAGAGTCTCTGATGTTGAAAAATTTTTTCCCGGTGTTAAAGCATTGGATAAGATAAACTTTTCTGTAAAGAAGGGTACTGTTCACGTCATATGCGGAGAAAATGGCGCCGGTAAATCCACATTAATGAAGGTAATTAATGGTATTTACAAGCAAGATTCAGGCCGGATTCTCATTGATGAGAAGGTTGTAGAAATCAATAATCCAATTCAAGCAAGAAGTCTCGGCATTTCGATGATTTTTCAAGAACTCAACTATATGCCTGAAATGACAATTGAAGAAAGCTTATTCGTTGGGAATTGGCCAAGAGATAAGTATGGGAAAGTAGATTGGAAGGAAATAAGAAAACGCACATTGGAGCTGCTGGAGAAAGAAAAGCTCAGTTATTCTCCGGAAACAAAGCTTAAGGATTTAACAGTATCAGACATACAGATGCTGGAGATACTGAAGGCTATTTCCTATAACTCGGACATTATAATCATGGATGAACCTACCTCGGCCATAACACAAAAGGAAGTTGAGGTTCTGTTCAATAAGATAAATGAGCTTAGAGATCGTGGCACAAGCATTATCTATATATCCCACAAAATGGATGAGATATTCAGGATCGCAGATGAAATCACAGTATTCAGAGATGGCTGTGTAGTGGATTCAAGACCAAAAGAGGATTATGACATGGATACTGTCATCACACAAATGGTCGGAAGAAAACTGGAAAGCGTTTTTCAGAAGGAAGATATGGAGTTAGGAGATCAGGTGCTGCAGGTTAAGGGCTTGACAAACCCAGGAAAGTTTGAAAATGTCAGCTTTGATATCCGTGAAGGTGAAATTATCGGCTTTGCAGGCCTTATGGGTGCCGGCAGAACAGAGGTTATGCGTGCCTTGTTCGGGCTGGATGCTTATCAGTCGGGAGAAATCATCATAAAAAATGAGAAGACTGATATAAAGAATGTTAAGAGCAGCATTGATAAGAAAATGGTCATGCTTTCTGAAGACAGAAGGAGATACGGCATAATTCCGGTCCGCAGTGTCAAAGAAAATGTTTCCTTATCAAGTCTGAAAAGGTTCATTTATGGCGGAAGACTCCATGGGGAAGAAGAAGACCGGACGGTTAATGATTACTGTAAGAGTATGAATGTTAAGACACCGGACATGGAAACCTCCATTGAAGCATTAAGCGGAGGCAACCAGCAGAAAGTCATTTTGGCAAAGTGGATGGTTACCAATCCGGATATCCTCATAATGGATGAGCCGACACGGGGTATTGATGTAGGGGCAAAGCATGAAATATATAAATTGATGACTATTCTTGCAAAACAGAAAAAAGCACTTATCATGGTTTCATCAGAATTACCCGAGCTTATTATGATGTGTGACAGAATATATGTAATGGCTAAAGGCAAAATTACCGGAATGTTGAAAAGAGAAGAGTTTACTCAAGAAAAAATAATGGCCTTTGCCACTGCAACGAAAAGTCAATCGGGGGTGGATATAATATGAATACAATTAATAAAAACAAATTATGGTCTGATATGAAAAGCAAATACAGCATCTATTTCGTACTGGCAGCCCTTTTTGTAATAAGCTGGCTTGCCAATGAGAACTTTGTATCAGTTGAGAACCTGTCGAATATTTCAACACAAATTGCAGTAGGAACAATCCTGGCTTTTGGGCAGACGATTCTGATAATCAGCGGCATGCTGGATTTATCCTCCGGTTCAGTGCTTGCACTGGCAGGGGTACTTTCAATCTCTGTTTATAAAATGACGGGATCACTGATTATTGCTTTTGCAGTTGCTATTATAACCGGTGTTATATGTAATATTTTAAATGGACTTATGGTTACCAAATTCAAAACACCGCCTTTTATCGCAACACTAGCCATGATGACAATGGCTAGAGGGGCAGCACTCATGTACACCAATGGCCAGAACATCTATCAAATTGGTGATTATGTAAAATTTGGACAGGGCAAGATTATGGGAGTGCCGACACCGGTGATCTTCATGGCAGTAATCCTGATACTTACCTGGTATATCCTGAAGCATACTGTCTTTGGCAGATCCATATATGCAATTGGAGGCAATGAAGAGGCTGCAAATGCATCAGGTATAAGTGTCAATAAAATAAAAATGAAGGCTTTTATTTTCAACGGAATCCTGGTTGGTATAGCCGGTGTGCTGTTTATGTCCCGTGTAAACGGAGCAATGCCAAATGGTGCTATTGGTTATGAGTTCAAAGCTCTTACGGCAGCAGTCATAGGTGGGACAAGCTTTACCGGAGGCTTGGGAACTGCATCGGGAACATTGGCAGGTGCCTTTATCGTTGGATTCCTGGATAACATAATGGTTCTGGTAGGTGTGAACTCATACCTGCAGCAAATTGTACGCGGTGCTATAATTGCCCTTGCTGTTATCTATGATATCTGGGCAAAGACAAAGAGAACAAAACGCAAGCATGATCTTAAATAGAGCAATCTATTTGGATATATAAAAATTAAGGGGGAAGAAAATTGAAAAAGTGGTTAGTAATTGCTTTAATCGTTTCACTGATGGCTTCATTGTTGACTGGCTGCAGCCAGCCGGCACCGGCTGCTCAGGATGGGGCAAAAGCACCGGAGGCAAGCGGAGAGAAAGATGTATACAGGGTTGCATATATTGCCAGAGCTCAGGCAGACTCATTTGCAGCATGGTTGGCAAACGCGGTAATAGAAGAAGCAGCTAAATATGACAACATTAAATTAGATGTATTTGACGGTCAGGCAAATGATGATACAGAGAACGGTCTGATTGAAAATGCAATAACAAACAAGTATGATGTTATCATTGTTCAGCCGAATAATGGTGAAGCTCAGAGACCTTATGTCGAAAAAGCAGTAGCAGCAGGCATCAAAGTTATTACAACAAATGCGCGTATCAGCGGAATTGAAGGAGCATCTTCAGTAGACGCAGATCCATATGCACAGGCTGCTGTCAATGCAGTAGTTGCCATTTCACAGATTCCCCAGAATGCAAACGTTGTTGTATTGAAAGGACCTCCAGGCAACTTCCATGCAGATGCAAGACGTGACAGCTGGCAGAAAGAATTCTTTGACAAAAGAACTGATGTAAAAATCGTTGGAGAAGAAATAGCAAACTGGAACAAGGACGAAGCAATGAACTATATGGAAACCTGGGTCCAGGCAAATGACAAAATTGATGCGATAATAGCAATGAATGACAATATGGCTGCAGGCGCATTGGAAGTTATTAAAGACAATCCGAAATTCAAGGACATACTTTCATATGGCGTTGATGGAACAGCTGAAGCTGTATTGTTGATAGAGCAGGGCTTAATGACTTCAACAAGCTTACAGAGCGCATATGATCTTGCAACAGCACTTATGGATACAACCAACAAGCTTGTTACAGGTGCTGAAAAGCAGATTGACATCGATATCGACTGCCCATTGATTAATAAAGACAATGTTCAGCAGTACATTGAAATGCACAAGAAAGCCGGAGCTATAAAATAGGACATAATTTCTATAAGCAGAATCATTGGTACGCGAATTAGCTAATTTGCGTACCAATTTTTAAAAGGAGGTTGAAGCAATGAAAAATAGAGCTGTTTTTATGCATGGCACAAATGATATGGTCTGGAAGGATGTGCCGGTGCCGGTTGTAAAGGAAAAAGAGGTGTTAATCAAAGTAGATGCCGTAGGAATCTGTGGTTCTGATGTACACTATTATCAGCATGGAAGAATTGGCGATTTTGTTGTTGAAGGTGACTTTATACTAGGTCATGAATGTGCCGGAGAAGTTGTGGAAATAGGAAGCGGAGTAAAGAATCTGGTCGTTGGAGACCGTGTTGCATTAGAGCCCGGCAAGACCTGCGGCAAATGTGAATTCTGCAAGGAAGGCTTATATAACCTTTGCCCCGATGTGGAATTTTTTGCTACACCCCCTTATCACGGGGTTTTCACCAACTATGTGACCCACCCGGAAGACATGTGCTTCAAGCTTCCGGAAAATGTCTCCAATGTGGAAGGTGCCCTTGTTGAACCCCTGGCTGTAGGGCTTCATGCAACAGATCAGGGTGGAGTCAAGCTGGGGAATACCGTAGTTATATATGGTTCAGGCTGTATTGGTCTGGTGACCCTACTGGCAAGTAAAGCAAAAGGGGCTTCAAGGATAATTGTTGTAGATGTCCTGGAAAACAGGCTTAAGAAGGCAATGGAGTTAGGTGCTACTCATGTAATAAATCCTAAAGAAAAGGATGTAGTAAAAACAATAGCTGCTATAACTGATGGAAAAGGAGCACATGTTGTAATCGACGCAGCGGCAGCAGATGCCACAGTCAAACAGACAGTGGATGTGCTCAGGGTTGGCGGTACAATTGTTCTTGTAGGAATGACGGCGAAAGACGAGGTAGAGTTTAACTTTATGAAGCTGATGAGCAAGGAAGGTACCTTCAAGACGATTTTCCGTTATAGGAACCTGTATCCTGTTGCCATCAATGCAATAGCAAGCGGTGCAATCAACGTCAAGGATATCGTAAGTCATGAATTTGATTTTGAAAATACCAAGGAAGCCTTTGATTTCGTGGTTAATAATGCCAAGGATGTTGTAAAAGCAGTCATCAAAGTGAAATAAGCAAAATCGGAGGAAGGTCAGCTATGTATTTTATAGGAATAGATATAGGAACAACCTCGGTGAAAATCCTTGCTATAGATGAGCAGGGCAGTGTTGTCAAAGCTATAAGCAAGGATTATCCGATTTATTTTCCCAAGCCCCTATGGTCTGAGCAGAATCCGGAAGATTGGTGGCATCAGACCGTTAACGGACTGAAAGAGCTATTGGACGGACTGAATAAAAATGACGTTAAAGCAATGAGCTTCAGCGGACAGATGCACGGACTGGTAACACTTGACGAGGATGATCAGGTGATAAGGCCTGCAATACTTTGGAACGATCAAAGAACAGAAAAGGAATGCAGATATCTTAATGATGAAATAGGACAAAAAACAATATCCGAATGGACGGGAAACCTGGCTCTTACAGGATTTACAGCGCCTAAAATTCTATGGCTCAAGGAAAATGAGCCGTTGAACTTTGACAGGGTTAAAAAAATCATGCTCCCCAAGGATTATGTTGCCTATAGAATGTCGGGGATATTTGCTTCAGATATGTCCGATGCATCGGGTACACTATATTTGGATGTGAAAAACAGAAAATGGTCGGAATCTATGTTGGAGCTTCTGGGGATATCTGAAAATCAATTGCCTGAATTATACGAATCCTATGAAGTAATTGGAGCTGTAAAAAAGAGTCTGGCCGATGAATTAGGGCTATGTGATACTGTAAAGATAATCATTGGTGGAGGGGACCAGGCTGTTGCCGCAATTGGCGGAGGCGTCGTAGGACCTGAAGCCTGTTCCTTGTCCCTTGGAACATCCGGTGTTGTATTTGCATCAACAGATAATTTTTTCGTTGATGAAAAGAACAGCCTTCATTCCTTCTGTCACGGGAACGGGAAATATCATCAGATGGGTGTAACCCTCGCAGCTGCAGCTTCTTTGAAGTGGTGGACCGAAGAGGTTAACCGGTCGGAGGATTTTGACGGGCTGCTTGGTGAAGCTGAAGAGGCTGCTGTAGATGACAGTGTATTCTATCTGCCGTATTTGATGGGAGAAAGAACACCCCATAATGATCCATACTGTCGTGGTACCTTTATTGGAATGAACATGACCCATCAAAGGAAGCATCTGACCAGGGCGGTATTGGAGGGGGTTGCATTTTCTCTCAGGGATACTTTTGAGATAATGAAAGCAATGGGAATAAGAATTCCAGTTATCAGCATCAATGGAGGCGGAGCAAAAAGCAGGCTGTGGTGTCAAATAATTGCAGATGTCCTGAATGTAAGGGTAGTGAAGCTTAACACCAATGAAGGCCCTGCATATGGGGCTGCAATATTGGCAGCTGTAGGATACGGGCTATTTGATTCTGTTGAAGCAGCCTGTGCTTCATTTATAAAGGTAACGGAAAGTA
Organism: Clostridia bacterium BRH_c25; assembly: GCA_001515955.1. Next base: position 8,078 of record LOES01000252.1, read on the forward strand.
TTGAGCCGGATAAAGCAAAGGTTGAGCTATACAATCAAAAATATGATAAGTTCAGAGAAATATATCCGGCAACAAAAGAGCTATTTAAGAAGCTGACGAAATAGCAGATGATAAACAAGCCAACAATCCTAACGGATTGCTGGCTTGTTTATATTTATACCAAGAGATGTAGATGAATTTTATGAATATTTTAAATCTTATTATTGACGGAATACAAAATTGTATACTATAATGTATACATGAATAGTAATAATACAGAAAACAAAAAAATACTGAGAGCATCTCTTGCTTACGAAATGCTGAAAACTGCAATTGAGAAACGCCAATTCCAGCCGGGACAGCAACTTGTGGAAGTCGAATTATGTGAGTGGCTGGACATGAGCAGAACCCCCATTCGTGAGGCGTTGAGCCGATTGCGTGCCGAAGGGCTAGTAGAATATTATCCTGCCCGCGGCTATGTTGTTTCAACTTTTTCTTATGAAAAGTTTAAACAAATTTATGAAGCAATTGAAGCATTGGAAGGCATGCTGGCGTATTTACTGGCCATCGACCACAGTAATCCCGAATTCGATGGGGTTCGGGAAGCAGTTATCGCAATGGAAAGGGCTGCGATAGAAAAAAACTGGGATGCTTGGTTAGTAGCTGATACAAAATATCATACGCAAATGTACAATTGCTGTTCCAATGAGTATATTCTTCGTGAGCTTGAGATCTTGAGCAAGCCGTCGCAACAGGTCCGTATCATGATTACCAGAACTTATATCGATAAGGAGCAGTCTACCAAAGAACACCGTGCTGTATATGATGCAATTGTAGAAGGGGACCGCGAAAAGGCGCGTACTCTTGCGCAAAAGCATTACAACAGGGTACGGCGGGACGTCCTGGAGTTTCTAAGAACGTATAATATCTGATCTCTCAGGCGTATGCAGCTTGACAATGTGGAACTCATTCTGAGATTGTTTTACTTTCAATATAATAGGGAAGGAGGAAATTCATAATGCATGTAATTAACTGTGCTGATATTGAGGGTGTGCTGATTCCGAAACCGTACGAAAGGTTGGTCAAAGTAATAATGGCGCCGGATACCCAGGAGGATGTCGAAGATATCAGCATTACAATGGGTATTATTGCACCCCATAGCAGAAATGATCTACATACCCATGAAGATGGCGTCGAAGTCCTGTATATTGCAACCGGCTACGGCAAAGCAGTAGTAGGAGATACCGTTTATGATTTGAAGGCGAACCATCTGATAATCGCACCAAAAGGCATGCCGCATCAGCAGATAAATGAAAGCGCTGAGACAATGCGCATGCTGGCAATCTGGACACCGGCTGTTTCAGGTGAGGAAGTTATTGAAAGAGCACGAAAAGCAGCGCAAGTAAAGTGAAACTGGTAAGTTAAGCTTTACTGCATGTCAGATGTAATGTGGAGAAAGCCCAAAATTAATATTATGTAGGGGGAATAAAAATGAAAAAATCAACATTAAGTCAATTAATTACGGTTGTATTGCTTATTGTAATTACCCTGACAGCCTGTAGTGCACCGGCACCTGCCCCGGCTCCTACCCCTGATCCCACACCAGCAGTATCCGATCCGACACCTGCTGCAGAAAAATTCACACTCAAGCTTGGTTCCAATACTGCACCCTCATCTCCAGAAAATATGTTCGCAAAGAAATTGTCTGAATTGGTGAAAGAAAAAACAAGTGGGAACGTTGTTATTAACGTGCATGACAGCGCAACCCTTGGAGACCATCTGGAAAGACAGGAAGGTCTTAGGTTGGGAACTATTGATATGACATTGACATCCATAGGCTATCTTGGCGGCTACAACCCCATTTTTAATATCTTTGAAATGCCGTACTTATTTAAAGATGAAAAACACCAGAATGCGGTCTATCAGGGAGAAGTTGGGGAAATGATTTCTGAAGAGGCAGAAAAACATGGCTTTATCATGGTTTCCTTCCTTGAGATGGGTGCAAGAAATCTTACAAACAGCAAAAAACCTGTTGTAACTCCTGCAGATATGAAGGGTCTCAAAATAAGAGTCCCTGAGACCAAGAGCAGCATGGATGCCCTCACCGCAATGGGTGGCACCCCTACTCCAATGGCATTTTCAGAGTTGTACATGGGCTTGCAGCAGAAGCAGGTAGATGGACAGGAAAATCCATTTTCCACTATTTATTCTTCAAAGTTCCATGAGGTTCAGAAATATCTTTCACTTACAGGACACCAGCGTATTGAGCAGGTATGTCTGTTTGGAAAAGTAAACTGGGACAAGCTGCCCAAAGAGTATCAGGATATAATTTTAGCGTCAGCCGATGAAGCGAACTTATATGTTCAGGAGCTCATTGCCAAAGAAGAGTCTGACCTTATCAACAAGCTGAAAGAAGGCGGCATGGAGATTAATGAAGTTGATCAGCCTGCCTTCATGAAAAACATTCAACCTCTTCGTGAGCAATATGTTAAAGAATATGGTGAGCTTGCAGCAACATACTTTAAGATGATTGATGCAGCAGGAAAATAAAGTTGCATTTCTGATTTTAAATTCAGTTACCTCTTAAAACACCCTTCTATGGCAGAATTGCGATATACAGAAAGATGATTCTGCCGTAGACAATATTTATAGTAAGATTCAAAGAAAAATTATCAATAAAATTTATAAATTATAGAGAGAAGGATGTAATTATGAAAATTTCACGAGCATGGGAAGAACAGGGAGTAACTATTCCAGCACCATTTAATAGAACAATCAAAGTACTTTTCGCACCAGATAAAGAAGGAGTAAAAGAAATCACATTCAGCCACGCATTGATTCATGCAAATTCATCAACAGATGCACATACTCATGACCGCCCGGAGCTGATCATAATTGTCAGCGGCAGGGGAATCGCCGTATGCAACGGAGTGAAGACACCTGTTGAAACTGATGTTGCACTATGGATAGAAGCAGGAGAAGAGCACCAGATGATTAATACCGGCTATGAAACATTAAAGCTGGCGACAGTATTCCTTCCAGCTTACACAGCAGAAGAGAATTATAGCAGATGCATGGAAGCTGCCAAGGCGGATAGAGGAGAAGTATAAACTATGGCTGATCTCTTTGAGCCACTGTCATTAGGTACGAATATAGCTAAAGGATATTCTTTGCAGGATGCATTGGAAATCGTAAAATACTCTGGATTCGAATATGTTGAGATTGCTTCCATTGCTGGGTTTTGTGAACATGTCACACCGGCTCAGATAGACTCGGATTATGCAGTGAAGGTTAAGAAAATGCTTTCAGATCACGGTCTGAAGGTTCATGCCCTGGCGGGGCACCTGGATCTCACTGTAGAGAGTGATTTGCGGGACTTCCTAAAAAAAATGGAATTTGCTAAAGGAATCGGTGCAAAGATTGTGAATACCAATTCAGGTCCATTGCAGCGTATGAAGGAATTTAAAGATGCAATTAAGCAAATAATCAACTTGGCTGAAAAGCTGGAGATCAAAGTAGGATTGGAAAGCCATGGGGATATCATAGGAACTGCCAAAACAGCCATAGCGATATTTAAGGAAATCAATCATCCTCTGATTCGTTTCAACTATGACACGGGAAATACATATTACCATTCAAAGGGGAAGGTATGTATTCAAGAAGACATCAAATACGGTTTGCCTTATATTGAACATATTCATCTAAAGGATCTTGTTATTCAAGGAGACCGCGCGCAATATTGCCCAATTGGTGAAGGCGATATCGATTTTAAAGAGGTTTTCAAAGTCATCAAATCTCTGAGAAAACCAGTTGCCTGCGGTTTGGAGATTCCGGTATTTGCGAGGGGAAATTTAGTTGCGCTGTCTTCTGAGGATGCGCCAATTTCCCGCGCAGCAATTGCTTCTGCAGTAGAAAGTTCAATGAAGAATATCAATTCCATTTTGACAGATTTGTAAACAAGTTTAGAGGAGCTTCGTAAAGTCTCCCGCATTTGTTATGTAGTAGTAAAAAGGCGGTGAAGAAATGGATAATCAGGAAAAGTTGGAAGGCAGTACTGTTGAAGTAAAAAGAAATATTGTATGGAGAGTAATGGACAAAGCTTTAGAGATAACAACTGTCTCTTTGCTCGCAATCATTATTACCCTGATGGCATTACAAATTATCATGCGTTATATTGGAATGCCTTTAAGGTGGAGCGATGAAATTGCAAAATATGCAATGGTATGGATGACATTTCTTGGATCGGTAGTAGTCATAGGACGGCGTGCCCATGTAAGCATTGATGCGCTGGTCGCTATATTCCCCCAAAAAGTCCAGAAGTATGTCTGGTTCTTTACAAATGGCTGCAGTATAATATTTTTTGCTGTACTGGCATGGTATGGTTTGAGGTTTGTCAAAATGAATCTTTCAAATTATTCTTTGATTACGGGAATGTCTAGAGGATATATTTTTTCTGTGATTCCTGTAAGTGCGGTATTAATGATAGTATACTTAATTCGTTCAATGAAGGAGGCGCCGGAATGGAATTGCTGATACTTCTGCTGATTATGCTTTTCTTTTTCATGATGAAAATGCCCGTAGCTTTTTCAATCGGCATTACAGCGGTAATTGCGCTCATCCAGCGCGGACTTCCCCTGGAGCTGGTGCCACAAAGAATGTTTACAGCGATTGATTCCTTCGCCCTCCTTGCGGTACCGGTTTTTATTTTTGTTGGAGAGATTATGAATACTGGCGGCGTAACCCAGAGGTTGTTTAATTTTTGCCGCGTTTATGTACGTCATATTGCCGGCGGTCTGGGACATGTAAATGTCATGGCCAGTGTAATATTCGCCGGAATGTCCGGTTCCGCTGTTGCAGATGCGCAAGGGCTGGGCGCGGTGGAACTCAAAGCTATGCGCGATGCAGGCTATGACGATGAGTTTTCTGGAGCAATCACTGCAGCTTCCTCGACAATCGGCCCCATCATTCCCCCTAGTATCCCTCTGGTTATCTATGCGGTCCTGGCGGAACAATCAGTTGGAAGGCTATTCCTCGGCGGCCTCGTACCTGGGGTGCTAATGGGGAGTGCCTTGTGTGTCATGGTTTATTTCTATGCCAAGAAGCGTGGATATCCGATAGAACCCAAAGCAGGTTTTAAAGAAAAAGTAACAGCAACCTATAAGGCGATTCCTTCACTGTTAACGCCAATCATAATTATAGGTGCAATAATGACAGGTATCATATCTCCGACCGAGGCTGCGACATTGTCGGCTGTTTATGCTCTGTTCTTAGGCTTTGTGCTGCATAAGGAGCTTACACTCAAAATATTGTATGAAATGCTCAATCGTACGGTTATCGGCTCAGTCACAACCTTGATAATTATCAGCAGCGCATCAATTCTTTCATGGATTGTTATTTCATCAGGTGCACCGACTACTATAGCGCATGCCATGTTTGGGATGACACAAAATCCGATAGTGCTGATATTGTTGATTAACCTTTTACTTCTCGTACTTGGGTGTTTCCTGGAAGCTACTTCTATTTTAATGATTATGGCACCTATACTTCTGCCCATTGCGGAGGGTATGGGATTCGATCTGGTTGCTTTTGGAGTAATATTTGTACTTAATATAATGATAGGCTTGATTACACCACCAATGGGTCTTTGCTTGTTTGTAGTCGCTAAGCTTACAGAATTGCCGGTTTCAAGACTGGTGAGACCAACCTTGATCATGATGATCCCACTTGTGATAGTACTACTCTTGATAAGCATATTCCCACAAATAATCACTTTCCTGCCAAACCTACTGATGGGCGGAGGTGCATAGTCTATGAGCGAGATAAAATTTGGAGTAAGTCCGGCATTTCTTTTATCAAAATTTGGCGAAGGATTTACTCCGGAGCAGGTATGTGAGGCATTTACGCACATCAAACAGCTTGGGTTTGACTGCTATCAGGCTGAAATCGTAACGGAGGACAAGCTATCTCTGTGGCTGAATGGCGGAGCAAGGAAGGTCAGGGAGGCGGCAGATAGAATAGGGCTTTCAATGAGCCAGTTTGTTGCACATTTCATGCTGGAAGCATTTAAAAATGAGGATGCCGTTTTATCAAGCTATGGTATTGCAGAGATGAATCAGGTTTTTGATATCACTTCTGTTTTAAAGGAAGGAACTCCCATTACGGTACCCTTTGGCAGCTATCCGGAAAAAGGGAATAAACAGATTTATTTGGCTATGGTCGAGAAAATGCGGATCATTGCGGAGGAGGCCGAAAGACGAGGCTTTCCGCTGGCAATCGAAGTCCAACCGGGAGCATTGATCAAGGGAGCAGACGGGATTCGGCAGTTTGCTGACGATGTGGGATATCATACCGGTTACAATCTGGACACGGGGCATGCGTGGGCTTCGGGATATGATGTGGTGCAATATCCACAAATATTACATGGGTATATTTATGGGACGCATCTTTGCGATAACGACGGGATTACAAACTTATCCCTGCGTCCGGGAAGCAGTACTATTCAATTTGAAAAGCTTTTACCTCAGCTGCTTAAGTCAGGATATAGTTCATCATTGGATTTGGAGATATTTACATCCCCTGATAAAACAGATGAGGAATATACCGAGGGGCTGGCGTACATAAAGGGAAAAATAAGCCGCCAATAGTTATAATAGTGTTGATTTTAGGTGCCGATATGCGCTTTCTTGTGCGGATCGGCATTCAGTTTAATGATTAGGAGGATACTATTGTGAAATATCTTATAGGTACGGATATTGGAACATCAGGCACCAAAACAATCATTATGGATACCCAGGGAAACCTTATATCCTCAGACCTGCAGGAGTATGATGTTTTGACACCGAGGAACCTGTGGGCGGAGCAATGGCCGGAGGTATGGGTGGATGCAGTGAAACGCTCAATTCGAAATGCCAAAAATAAAACAAAATGTAATCCGGAAGATATAAAGGGTATCTGTATAAGCGGGCTTTATGGCGGTTCCGGTATTCCGCTGGATGAAAATATGAATCCTGTGCGCCCTTGTTTGATATGGATGGACAGGCGCGCGGAAGTGGAGCAGAAATGGATTGAAAATAACATCGATTTGAAAAGGCTTTATGAAATTTCTCATAATGGAACGGATCCGTATTATGGTTATACAAAAATTCTCTGGATTAAAAACTATGAGCCGGAAAACTGGGCTAAGACCAAGTTGTTTCTGCCACCAAATGCCTATGTAATTTATAAGCTGACGGGAGACATTGCCATTGATTATTCTTCTGCAGGCAATATAGGCGGCATTTTTGACCAGAAAAAACGGGCATGGTCGGAAGAAATGATGGGTGCTATGGGAATTCCAAGAAGTATGATGCCTGAAAGAATTGTTGAATCCAGCGATATAGTTGGCGGCTTAACATCAGAAGCAGCAAAGGAGCTGGGGCTGCAGGAAGGGACGCCGGTATGTGCTGGTGGAGTTGACTGCGTTGTGGCAACGCTGGGGCTGGGTGTTTTCGAGCCCGGATGTTATGTAGCGGCTATTGGCACGTCCATGTGCGCTGCGCTGGTTCATGATCATCCGATAAACGCCAAAGGGTTGATTGAAATGCCTTATGTGAAAGATGCGAGCAGGCTGTCCTATTCCTTTGGAGGCGGCGCGACTTCCGGAGCACTTCTAAAATGGTTCCGGGATAATTTTGCAAGAATGGAAAAGCTGGAGGAGGATCAGGGTGGTGAAAATGCTTATCAGGCACTGGATAAAGCAGCTGCAGATATTGCTCCTGGCAGCGACGGATTGATAGTTCTTCCATATTTTATGGGCGAACGTAGCCCCGTCTGGGATGTTAACGCAAGAGGGAACATATTTGGATTGACACTTTATCACACGAGTGCACATGTATATAGAGCATTTTTAGAAGCGGTAGCATATTCCCTGCGACATTCCATGGAGAGTGCCAACACCGAGCTTGGCGATTATATTCTAGTGGCTGGCGGTGTTGCAAAATCAAAACTATGGCGTCAGATCATTGCGGATGTAACAGGTTATCCGATAGTATGCCCTATCAATGATGTTGAGGCAAACCTTGGAGATGTTATTCTTGCCGGCGTGGGTACCGGACTGCTGGACTACAGCAAGGTAAAGGATTGGCAGGTGCTGGGCGATAAGATCATGCCAAATAAAAAGGCACACGAAATCTATAGTAAGTATTATAAACTCTATCATTCGATCTATGCTCATTTAAAGGAAGACATGGAACAAATCGCCGAGCTTGGCAAAACAAAGGATCAGAGCTAAAATACCAATGAATATTAAAAAACGAACCTGACGATATTTTCGTCAGGTTTTTTGCTGAGATGTTGCGCAGAACTACCACCACCATATTGGCCAGAATAAGCTTCCCAAGCCTATTATTAAGAGGGCGGCACCTAGCAATCCGAAGAATCCGAAATTTCCATATCCTAAATATCTGCCGTTCATGTCATATAATTTATAGCCGTCGTAATATCCGAGGGGCATACCGTTAATTGCACGGACATATCCATCATATACATAAACCAAAGGGTTTGAGTATTTATCATATATCACATAACCATCAGTATAACCTACAATATTACGACTTGCGTCATAAATAATGTTTTCATCAACATAACCAATAAGTCTATTCCGGGCGTCATATGCCTTTTCCATAATATCACCTCCTTGTATTTGCTTTCTATAGACCAAAGGAATTTTCTTTCCCAGTTACTATATATGTAACATGGACATATTATGTTATTAAAGATTTGTATAAGCATAGGGGAAAATATAAAAATAGTTAAATAGAGAGCAGGTAATCTATTCGGATTACCTGCTCTTTTATTGAAAAGCGCTTGGAACTATTGCTGCGAAGCAATCAACAGGGATGCTTTTGTTTTAATTGTTACCTGGTTGCTCTCATATACGGTTTTGCCCGATATGTCAAAGCCCTGCACGCAATAGGTGTATGTCCCTCCCGGCTGAAGCTTTTTGTCAGTGAAATTATTGGAAGAGCTTCTTGCAACCTCTGTATCATTGCGATAAACAATGTACCCGGCTATGTCAGCATCAGCTACTGTGCTTCCCCAGTCAAGCTTAACAGTGGTATAGCCTGCTTCAGATGCCTTT
>LOES01000253.1 GCA_001515955.1 Clostridia bacterium BRH_c25
CACAGGTGAGATGTTAGTTGGTTCAGATACTACAACATCTAAAACGGCAAATGATATAAAGATATCAGCTTTTGCTGCTGAGCTTAACAACAACATAATCAACAGCACATCTATTCCAGACATCACCTATTTTGCCTGGGGTCCGGATGAAGGAAATGAAAACAATGGCTATCCGGTAATCACGAATGTACATATCAACACTGGCGGCGGTGCAGTCACATACACAGTAACCTACAACGGCAATGGTGCTACCTCAGGGACAGTGCCGACGGACAGCAGCAGTTACGCACAGGGATCAACAGTAACGGTTCTTGGCAACACTGGAAACCTGATCAAATCGGGATACACATTTGCGGGTTGGAACGCGCAAGCCAATGGAAGCGGGATCAGCTATGCGGTAGGCGAAAGCTTTACAATAGGAAACGTTAATGTGACACTGTATGCGAAGTGGACGGCTGTAGGCGGTGGCGGCAATGGCAGTGAACACACATCAACACCGGCACCGACACCGACACCGACACCGGCAAACAATGTACCGATAACTATCGACGATAAGACCCAGCAGCAGGCAGCTACCGTTTCAACCCAGACCCAGAACGGCAAAACGGTTACAAGGGTTACGCTGGATACCCAAAAAATGACTGAAATCATTAATTCCAGCCAGACCGGAAGCACGCTCAATGTTCCAATAACAGGGAAAGCCGATGTGGCGGTTGGCGAACTGGACGGCCAGTTGATCAAGGCCATGGAAAACAAGCAGGCTGTGATAGAAATCAGGACCGATAATGCTACCTACACCCTGCCGGCACAGCAGATCAACATTGATGCCGTTTCGACACAACTGGGAGAGGATGTGAAGCTTTCCGACATCAAGGTAAGCATAGAAATAGCCAAAACCTCTAACGAGACGGTTAAGGTTGTAGAAGATACTGCATCAAAGGGCAACTTCTTCATAGTTGTGCCCCCGGTAGAATTTAAGGTTTCCTGCACCTATGGCAATAAAACCGTTGAAGTAAGCCAGTTTAACAACTATGTTGAGAGAACCGTAGCAATACCGGAAGGTGTTGATCCGACGAAGATAACGACAGGAGTTGTTGTAGGCGCTGACGGTACAGTAAGACATGTACCTACAAAGATAGTAGTAATAGACGGTAAATATTATGCTCAGATAAACAGCTTAACCAACAGTACTTACTCTGTAGTCTGGAATCCTGTTGAATTCAAGGATGCTGCAAACCATTGGGCAAAAGAGGCAATTAATGATATGGGCTCAAGAATGATTATCAGCGGAGTAGGCAATGGTATGTTTGACCCTGGTGCGGATATTACCCGTGCCGAATTCGCAGCTATTATTGTAAGAGCCTTGGGCCTCACATCCGGATCCGGCAAGGTGCCCTTTACAGATATCAAGGGTACGGATTGGTACAGCGGCTATGTGATAACCGCAGCTGAATATAAGCTTATATCCGGCTATGGCAATGGCAAATTCGGGCCGACGGATAAAATTACACAGGAACAGGCTATGGTTATTATAGCAAGAGCAATGAGCCTTACCGGACTGGAAGTTCAACTTACCTCAGGGGAGATTGGGAAGCTGCTTTCGGACTGCCTGGATACAGATGGAGCTTCAGAATATGCCAAGGGCAGTATTGCAGCATGTATCAAGCTTGGGATTGTTGCAGGGGGAAATGATAAGCCTGTCACTGCGAAGGATAACATTACAAAGGCTGAAATTGCAGTTATTGTAAGGCGACTGCTGCAAAAATCAAACTTAATATAAACAAATACTCAGATACTGAAGGCCTCTGCAAATTAAAGCAGAGGCCTTTAACCATATCAGGATCACATATCTCGCACCTCGCATCTAATATTAGTATGACAAATGGCATTTTGACAATAATAATGATATTATTATTAAGTGAATCACAATTTTGAGCATATGAGGTGAGATGTTTGATAGAGCTGTATGCAGATTACCATACCCATACGGTTTACAGCCACGGTACTGGAAATATAATGGATAATGTCATGGCGGCAAGGAAGAAGGGACTTACCGAAGTCGCGATAACGGACCATGGCATAAGGCACTTTGCCTACGGGGCAAGGCTTAAAGATATTGTAAAAATGCGGGATGAGATAGACAGAATTAATGACAGTGCGGAGGGTATAAAGGTGCTGTTGGGTATGGAGTGCAATATCATAAGTACTGACGGGGATATTGATATGGATGACGGAATACGCAAATATCTGGATATACTTCTGGTGGGCTTTCATATGATGGTAGTGCCGAAAACTGTAAAAGACTTTTTCAATATGTATGGTAGAAACTATATGTCGAAAATATTTCATATAGGTACGGAAGGAATTGAGAAGACAAATACCGAATCAATGATAAAGGCAATACGGAAGCATAAGATAGATATCATAACACATCCTGGTGCCCGTATTCCTCTTGATACTACTATTATTGCAAGGGAAGCTGCCAAAGCCGGTACAGCCCTTGAGATAAACTCCCACAGCAGTTTTATGAGGGCAGAGCATGTTATTGCTGCAGCAAGAGAAGGGGTAAAGTTTGTGATTGACAGTGATGCTCATTCTCCTGAGAATGTGGGAAATTTGCAGAATGGACTTGATATTGCCATAGAAGCCGGTTTGACCAGCGAGCAGATAATAAACGCAGTAAAATAGGGGGTATAGGCATGAAGTTTTTAATAGTAACAGGTTTGTCGGGTGCAGGAAAAAGTCAGTCAATTAAGTTTCTTGAGGATTTGGGGTATTTTTGTGTTGACAACCTGCCCCCTGCACTTATCGCTAAATTTGCTGAAATGTGTGCTGAAAGTAATGGTACTATAGATAAGGCGGCGATAGTAATAGACATCAGGGTGGGAAAATTCTTCGACCAGCTTTCGTCAAGACTTGATGAGCTTAAAGCGTCGGGGCATACCTATGATATACTTTTCTTGGAGGCCTCAGATGAAACTCTCATTAAGAGGTTCAAATCCAGCAGAAGGATGCACCCCTTGGCTGCGAACGGTAGAATTATTAAAGGAATTAAGGCTGAAAGAAGAAAGCTTGAGGAAATAAAATCCAAAGCTACGAATATAATAGATACGACGAACCTGAGTCCTTCAGAGCTGAAGGAGGAAATAATTCATCTGTTTGTTGAGGGGGGCAAGTCGGAGGGACTTATCATAAATATACTTTCCTTTGGCTTCAAGTATGGTATTCCCTTGGATTCTGACATGGTATTTGATGTAAGGTTTCTTCCCAATCCATACTATGTGGAGAATCTGAAAAAGTTCAGCGGGGTTGATGAAGGTGTAAGGAATTATGTCATGCAATGGCCTGCAGCAGTTGAGTTTATGAACAAGCTGACGGACATGGTGGAGTATCTGATTCCTCATTTCATTAAAGAAGGGAAATCCCAGCTGGTAATTGCAATTGGCTGTACAGGAGGACGGCATCGATCCGTCACCATGGCCAATATGCTGAGTCAGAAGCTTAAGGAGAACAACCACAGGGTTATAGTAGAACATAGAGATATAGAAGAAGAGAATTATAGATAGGAATGATAAGTCGCTAGTCACTAGACTCTAGTCACTAGATAATGCGGGGCTTCGAAGTCCGTCCCTAATTCTAGAGACTAGCGACTCGTGACTAGTGACTGTTATTTAGGGGGGTTATGCTTGAAAAACAATTCTTTAAAGAATATATTATATGAGAAGGGAATAATTTCAGGCGGTCCAAAGATTGTAGCAATAGGCGGAGGTACAGGGCTTTCGGTACTTCTCAGGGGCTTGAAGAATTATACATCCAATATAACTGCAATAGTTACGGTATCAGATGACGGAGGAGGTTCGGGGCTGATCAGGACAGACATGGGTATTCTCCCTCCGGGAGACATCAGAAACTGCATAGTTTCTCTGGCTAATACCGAACCTATAATGGAGCAGCTTATGCAGTACCGTTTTAAAGAGGGAACGCTAAAAGGACAAAGCTTCGGGAATCTGTTTATCGCTGCGATGAATGATATCTGCGGCAGCTTTGATGCTGCTGTCAGAGAAGTAAGCAGCGTATTGGCCGTGACGGGAAAGGTCCTCCCGGTGACTCTTGAAGATGTGGTGCTGTATGCAGAGCTTGAAGACGGGACAGTTATCAAAGGGGAATCCCAGATACCCATAAAACAGCAGGCACTGGATAAAAGAATCAGGAGAGTCTTTTTAAAACCCGGTAATTGCAAGCCTTTGCCGGTAGCACTTAGGGAGATACAAGATGCCGACGTTATTATACTTGGCCCCGGAAGTCTTTATACCAGCATCATACCCAATATCCTTGTGAAGAACATGGCAAGAGCAATTAACAACTCCGGCGCCATGAAGATATATGTAAGCAATATAATGACACAGCAGGGGGAAACGGTAGGATACAGCCTTTCTGAACACATAAAGGCAATTAATGACCATGGGAATAAGCTTCTGATAGATTACACCATCGCAAATACAGGAAAGATTCCTCAGATATTTTTGGATAAATACAAAACTGAAGATGCTTATCCAGTGTTGATAGACTATGATATAATAGCTGATATGGGAATTAAAGTTCTTGACGGAGATTATGTAAGCATCGAGAACGGATATCTGAGGCATAACTTCAACGAACTGGCGAAGCAGATATTCAAGCTGTTGAATGAAGAGCGGCTCCAAAAGGATAAAAAGAGACTGCTGGATTATTATCTTATCAGTAGTTTGTTGAAGAAGGGCAAAAGAAATTAACAAAGGGGAGATTAACTTGGACGCAAACATAAAAAAAGAGGTAATATCGTGGATAAAGCTGATATTATCAGCATTTGTCATTGCTTTTATACTTAAGACCTATGTGTTTCAAATAGCACTGGTCAACCAGATATCAATGGAGCCTACACTGCATGAGGGGCAGATTCTAGTAATTGCAAAGGTGAACTATCTGTTTGGCAATCCTGATAGAGGAGACATTGTTGTACTGAAGGATGAACTGGAGAACAAATATTTGATCAAGAGAGCAATAGGGCTTCCCGGTGAAGTCATTGATATAAGGAATAACAAGGTATATATAGATGAAAAAGAGCTAAAGCCTGATTTTACTGAAGTACCCACTCAGAATAATGGTTTTGGAAAATCCAAGGTGCCGGAGGGCAAATATTTTGTAATGGGGGACAACAGACTTCACAGCAGGGACAGTCGATCTGACACCGTGGGTTTTGTCAACCGCGGCAATATTGTGGGCAAGGCAGTGTTTAGAATATGGCCTGTCAATAAAATTGGAATCCTAAAATAATGAGGTGCTATTATGACCTTTTCTTCCATAACAAAGAATGAAATATCAAAAATAGTCATCACGAACAAGTGCTGTCAGCTTGCTTTGCTGTCAGCACTTATTAAAATGACCGGAACGGTTCAGATACATGGGGTGAATAAGATAGGTGTAAGGCTTTCTACTGAGAATGCGTCAATAGCTAGAATGCTGTTTTCACTGTTGAAGAACTGCTTTGAAATCAGTACCAGAGTGGTGGTGAGAAAAAACAGGCATCTTAAAAAGAACAACAATTACACCTTGTATATTGACTCGGATATGGGTTCCCTTGAGATACTCAAAGTGACGGGAATACTGCAGGAGAGCGACAAAGGACTGAGATTGAATTATAAGCTGCCTTACCACCTGGTAAAGAAGTCCTGCTGCAAAAAAGCTTATATCAGGGGAGTGTTTCTGGGAGGCGGCTCAATAAGTGACCCTGAGAAGACCTACCATCTTGAACTGGTAACAAACAATGAGGATTTTGCCGAAGACATAAAAGAGCTGCTTAATCACTACGAGCTTGGAGCAAAGGTAGTGATCAGGAAAGGAAATCACGTGGTCTATTTAAAGGAAGGGGAGCACATTGTGAATTTCCTCAATATAATTGGAGCACACAATGCCCTGCTGAGCCTTGAGAATGTCAGAATATACAAAGAAATGCGCAATAATGTAAATAGGATTGTGAACTGTGAAACTGCCAACCTGGATAAGACCCTCAATGCTTCATTAAGGCAGATAGAAAATATAAAATATATCAAGGATACGATAGGTTTGGATAAGCTTCCGGCAGGTCTTGCGGAAATTGCTGAGCTGAGGTTGGAGTACAGGGAGTCAAGCCTTAAGGAGTTAGGTGAAATGATGAGTCCTGCCATAGGCAAGTCCGGTGTGAACCATAGACTTAGAAAGCTGGATCAAATAGCAGAGAACCTTAAGGACAGACGCAGTGAATAGTTTTACACAATATTTCCATTTATGATATAATGTTGTTTAAAAGTGGTACAGGTCTTTGGGGGGGAGGGTATTTAGTATGAGGAAGATTCTGGTTGAGAAATTAAGGGAAGGGATGGTCCTTGCCAGGACTCTGCACAGCTATGACGGAAACATATTGTTGAATGCTGGTATCATACTGAAAAATTCTTATATATTGAAGCTCAAGGATATAGGTATACGAGAACTGTATATAGAGGATGAAATAAGCCGCGATATTGTACTTAAAGATATTGTATCAGAAGAAACTAGGTTTGAAGCCAGAATAAATATCAAGAACGCAATGGACAGCATCAGATATGGAAGTTCCCTTGATGTTAAGCCTATCAGGAACAGTGTGTGTAAAATGATAGATGAGCTTATGGATGTCAAGGACACCATGGTTAACATGCAGGATTTAAAGAGCAACGATCAATACACCTTCAGCCATAGCGTTAATGTATGTGTATTGTCTCTCATCACAGGCATATCTATGAAATATGATGAGGAAAAGCTTAGAGAAATTGGAATAGGTGCAATGCTGCACGATGTAGGCAAGATCAGGATACCCAATGAAATATTGAACAAACCCGGGACACTGACAGCGGAAGAATTCGATATTGTAAAGAAGCATACAAGCTATGGTTATGAACTGCTTAAAAAAAGCAAGGTGCTAAGTACCTATGCCAGCTATATAGCCTTGACTCATCATGAGAGATATGACGGAGAAGGCTATCCTCTGGGCCTCAGAGGTGAAGAGATACATGAGTTTTCCAGAATAGTATCAATTGCTGATGTATATGATGCCATGACCTCGGACAGGGTATACAAGAAGAGGGTTAATATTAATGAAGCTGTTGAGTATCTTGTTGGAATGGGAGACCACCACTTCGACTACAATATAGTGAGGAACTTCATTGAGCATATAACCATATATCCCCCCGGGACCTGTGTGCTTTTAAATGACGGGGAGAAGGCAATAGTAGTGGATGTCAACAAGAGATACCCAAACAGACCGATTGTCAGAATACTTGCTGACAAAGAAGGGCAGATACCCAAAGAACCCTTTGAAATTGACCTGACCAAGAACAATACACTCTTGATAAGCGATATTATTGAGGATATGTAGGGTATGGGCAATAGGTTGAGGTATTCCTGTTGGGTATGGTTGCGCGTTTCGAGTTACGCGTGTTTTAGGGGAAGGCTTTGGGGTGAATATGAAGGAATGTAGGAGCGAACAGTGTTCGCCCACATAAGGATTTAAGATAGAATATGCATTTTCGGAGGTGCAGCAATGTTAGTCGGAATAGACTTGGGAGGTACGGCAGTAAAAGCAGGCTTGGTGGACCGGGAAGGAAGGATTCTTATACAATCTTCCATAGATACCAAGGTAGGTAGAGATTACAGACTTATAATTGATGATATGAAAAAGCAGATTGAAAAGCTGCTTTCCGATTATGGGAGCAGAGTTGAGGATATAGAGTCCATAGGTATCGGAGCTCCGGGGCTTATGAATTATAAAAGCGGCTATGTGATTTACTGCACCAATTTATTCTGGGACAACGTCCCTCTGGGAGTTGAACTGAAGGAGCATTTCAAGAAACCTGTATATATTGAGAATGACGCAACTGTGGCAGGTTTGGCTGAAAGCCTTTTTGGGTCCACCAGGGGGGTGTCGGATTCTGTATTTCTTACTATCGGCACCGGAATAGGTTCAGGGATTATAATAAATCATAAGATATACAGCGGCAGCCACTTTGCAGGCTCCGAAATAGGGCACATGATAATAGGGAATAATTTCTACAAGTGCAACTGCGGCAATAACGGCTGCCTTGAGACTTTTGCATCGGCAACTGCAATGATAAAATACGCTGCACACAGGCTTGAAAAAGACAAGGTAAAATCGGTCATTCTTGAAAAAGCTGCCGGTAAAGCAGAGGATATAAATGCAAAGATTATTTTCGATGCCGCCAAGGAAGGAGATCCTCTCGGGAAGGAAACAGTAGACAGGATGATCAGGTATCTCTCTATAGGTATTATAAATATTTGCAACATATTGGATCCTGAAATAATAGCAATAGGAGGCGGGGTATCCAAGGCAGGGGAATACCTCACTCTGCGGCTGAAGGAAGAAGTGGGGAAGATGTTCTTCACATCCAATATCAAGTATGGTGATATCGTGCTGGCACAGTTGGGGAATGAGGCAGGGATATTGGGAGCGGCTTTCCTGGGAAATAATATGTAGGAGGAAAAGGCGAAATTATGAAAAAGCTAGGTTTTGATTATTCCAACTCCATGGTGAAGGACCATGAGATAGCTTATTTGGGAGAATATGTGAAGTCTGCCCATAACATGCTACATGGGAAGACCGGTGCGGGAAACGACTTTTTAGGCTGGGTGGACTATCCCAGGAACTATGATAAGGATGAATTCGACAGGGTTTTGAAGGCAGCCCAGAGGATAAGGGATTTCTCGGAGGTGCTGTTGGTAATTGGCATCGGTGGCTCATATCTTGGTGCAAGGGCTGCAGTGGAGCTGCTGGGACATTCCTTCCACAACTTGTTGAAAAAGGACAGGAGAAATGCTCCTGAGATATATTTTCTTGGCAACAACATAAGCGGCGTATATTTCAAGCAGCTTATGGAGGCGATAGAAGGAAAAAGCGTCAGTGCCTGTGTGATCTCAAAGTCGGGAACCACTACAGAACCGGCTATAGCCTTCAGGTTTGTGAAGGCATATCTGGAGGAGAAGTATGGAAGGGCTGAAGCAGCCAAGCGGATTTATGCAATTACTGATGCTTCCAGAGGCGCACTTAAGAAGCTTGCAGCTGCAGAAGGCTATGATACCTTTGTAATAGCAGACGATATTGGGGGCAGGTACTCGGTGCTGACTCCTGTAGGACTGCTCCCGGTAGCAGCAGCAGGAATTGATGTAAAAAGTATACTTGAAGGTGCAAGGGATGCATGGGAAGAGTATTATGAGCAAGAGGTAGAGAAAAATCCTTGCTACCAGTATGCGGCTGTAAGAAGCTTGCTTGGCAGAAAAGGCAAAGCCATTGAAGTCATGATAAACTACGAGCCTTCACTGCATTTCTTTGCAGAGTGGTGGAAGCAGCTATATGGAGAAAGCGAAGGGAAGGACGGTAAAGGCATATTCCCGGCCTCAATGGATTTTTCTACTGATCTGCATTCCTTGGGTCAGTTCCTGCAGGATGGTACAAGAAATATGTTCGAAACCATCCTCAATGTGGAAAAGCCCAAGTTGGAGGCAGAAATAATCAATGATGAGGAAAACCTGGACGGCTTGAATTTTGTAAGTGGCAAGACAATGGATTATGTAAACAAAAAGGCATTTCAAGGCACCATGCTTGCTCACATGGACGGCGGAGTGCCTATAAATATAATAAACATTCCTGAAATCAATGAGTACTACTTTGGTAAGCTGGTATATTTCTTTGAAAAGGCATGCGGTATAAGCGGCTATATGCTTGGAGTGAATCCATTCGACCAGCCTGGAGTTGAGGAGTATAAGAAGAATATGTTCGCGCTTCTGGGCAAGCCAGGCTACGAAAAATTGGGTGAGGAGCTTAATAAACGGCTCAAATGAAAAATGCTTTGACATTATGTGGCTAAAATAGTAATAATAGAGATATGCACAATATTGATATATTGAAGAAAAGACTTTTTGTATATTAATTATATTTGGGTGATATACAATATGGTAACAGAATTGTCGGGGAGGGATGGGTTTGTCTAAGGTACTTGGAATTTCTGTTTCGGATATAATGAACCCATTGGTAATGACTACTCAAGGTTTTATTGCCAATCAGACAGGAATTTCAAAAAAATCCTTTAAGGCGTTGAAGCTGCATCAAGTGGATAAGTTGATGCTTAGGGACGTATCCTCTTTTATCAATCTGAAGGGGATAGTAAACGGCAAGTTTGTAGTCAGCATGGACCATCAGCTTATTAAAGCGATCGTAAGGAATTTCGTAATTGGAAATATGGCTGAGAATGAGATAAATGAATGTATTGAGGATACACTGGCGGAATGCTCGAACATAATTGTGGGAAATTCTATCAAAAAGTTTCCGGGTATTGAAGAGTATGTAAAAATAGACTCTCCCATGACAATATCCAGTCAGTATGCGGCATTAAGGTATTCAGAGACAGATATCTGGACCTGCGCCATTGACTGCAGTTTGGGCAGCGTAAGCGTAAGCTTCATCTCTTCGGATATCGTGGCATAGTAATAAGCAGCGCAAAGGCCTTATGGTTTTTGCGTTTTTTCATTGGTTGTTATTGAAGTAAAGGGGATTTTATACTATCATATTAGTATGGTGACTAAATCTGGCGAATAAAGGCGCATATGTTTTCATATGTGCTTTTTCAAAATATACTGGAAGAGTGCGGATAAGGTTTTCGCAAAACACGAGGAGAAATAATCATGAGAAATTTTATTCATCTGCATGTACATACTGAATACAGCCTTTTAGACGGAGCCGGCAGAGTGGAAGCCCTCGCTGCAAAAGCCAAGGAACTGGGTATGGATTCAGTTGCAATTACTGACCATGGTGTGATGTATGGTGTGGTGGATTTTTATAAGCAGGCAAAAAAGCATGGGGTCAAGCCTTTAATTGGCTGCGAGGTATATGTTGCAAATAGGACCATGGGGGACAGGGATCCCAAGCTGGACAGCGGACAATACCACCTGGTGCTGCTGGCAAAGAATGAGGAAGGTTACAATAACCTTATAAAGCTGGTGTCCATGGGCTTTACCGAAGGTTTCTACTACAAACCGAGAGTGGACATGGAAGCACTGCGCAGGTATTCAGGAGGACTTGTTGCGTTAAGTGCCTGCCTTGCGGGGGCCATACCCGGGCATATAATGGATGGGAACTATGAGGCTGCTAAAAATGCGGCGTTGTCATATAATAATATTTTCGGTGAAGGAAACTTCTATCTGGAGCTTCAGGATCATGGCATAAAGGAGCAGGCCCTGGTAAACCAGGAGGTGATCAGACTGTCAAGGGAGACAGGGATACCCTTGGTTGCTACAAATGACGTTCACTATGTGGAAAAGGAAGATGCTGCGGCTCAGGATATTCTGCTTTGCATACAGACAGGTAAAACTATTGAAGAGGAAGGCAGGCTCAAATTCCAGGGTCAGGAGTTTTACTTAAAAACTGCTGATGAGATGTATGAGCTTTTCAAATATATTCCCGAGGCACTGGAAAACACATTAAAAATAGCAGAAAAATGCAATCTGGACTTCGATTTCGGACAGGTGCACCTTCCGGCTTTTGATGTTCCTGAAGGGCATACCTCCGATACCTATATCAGGAAGCTGTGTTATGACGGCTTGGAGCAAAGATATGTTGAAATAACGGATGAACTCAGAGGTAGGGCGGAATATGAGTTATCCGTCATAACCAAGATGGGGTATTCTGATTATTATCTCATTGTCTGGGACTATGTGAAATTTGCCAAAGACAACGGTATCATGGTAGGGCCAGGCAGGGGCTCGGGAGCTGGAAGCCTTGTGGCATACTGTCTGGGCATAACCAATATAGATCCTATCAAATACAAGCTTATTTTTGAAAGATTCCTGAACCCTGAGAGAATAAGCATGCCGGACTTTGACGTGGATTTTTGCTATGAAAGGCGTCAGGAAGTTATTGACTATGTTGTAGGAAAGTACGGTAAAGACAGAGTGGCCCAGATTATCACCTTTGGTACTATGGCAGCAAGGGCTGCCATAAGGGATGTGGGCAGGGCACTGAACATTCCTTATGCTCAGGTGGATCTGATTGCAAAGAAGATTCCCTTTGAAATTGGGATGACTATAAAGAGGGCACTGGAGGCAAATCCTGAATTAAAAAAGCTGTATGAAGAGGAGGAAAGTGCAAAGTATCTCATTGACATGTCGAAAGCGGTGGAGGGGATGCCGAGGCACAGCTCCACCCATGCAGCCGGGGTAGTTATATCCAAGAAGGCAGTGACGGAATATGTCCCTCTGCAGATGAATGAGGATGTAATAACAACTCAGTTTACCATGGGCACCCTTGAAGAACTGGGCCTTTTAAAAATGGATTTTTTGGGGCTCAGGACCCTTACGGTTATAAGGGATACTCTGGAGCTTATAAGGGAAAAGGGTATAGAACCAATTGACATAGATCATATGGACTATGATGATCCTAAAGTTTACAAGATGATATCCCAGGGTGAGACCTACGGTGTATTCCAGCTGGAAAGCGGGGGAATGACCCAGTGTATGAAGGAGCTGAAGCCCAATTGCCTGGAGGATATAATAGCAGGAATATCCCTGTACAGACCCGGGGCCATGGACCAGATTCCAAGATACATCAGAAACAAGCACCATCCTGATATGCAGCAGTATATGCACCCTGCCCTTGAACATATATTGGATGTGACCTATGGATGCATTATATACCAGGAGCAGGTAATGCAGATAGTGAGAGACCTGGGAGGCTATTCCATGGGTAGGTCGGATCTGGTCAGAAGGGCTATGGGAAAAAAGAAAGCCGATGTTATGGCCAAGGAAAGAGAGAACTTTATCAATGGTATACTGGATGAGGCTGGGAATGTTGTAGTAGCAGGCTGCGTAAGAAATGGAATACCTGCGAAGACTGCTGCGGATATTTTTGATGAGGTGGCCAAGTTCGCCGGCTACGGCTTCAATAAGTCCCATGCGGCTGCGTATGCCATAATTGGCTATCAGACAGCGTGGCTTAAATACTACTACCCTGTGGAATTTACAGCAGCACTTATAACCAGCGTTATGGGCAGCAGCAAAAAGGTAGCTGAGTATATTCAGCACTGTAAAAGCATGGGTATAGAAGTGCTTCCTCCCGATGTGAATGAAAGCAGTGTAAGCTTTACAGTAAAAGAGAATAAAATCAGGTTTGGACTTGCAGCTGTAAAGAATGTCGGGATTAATGCCATCCTGTCCATAATAAGAGCAAGACAGGAAAAGGGAAGGTTTGAGGGACTCTATGACTTTCTTCAGAAGGTTGATTACAGTGTTATCAACAAGAGAACAGTGGAAAGCCTTATAAAGTGCGGTGCCTTTGACTGCTTCGATGTATACAGGAGCCGTATGCTGGCAGTGTACGAAAAGCTGATGGAGAGCATACAGGGGCAGAAAAAAAGCAATGTAGAAGGCCAGATTTCATTCTTTGACACCATGGAGGACGCTGAAGATATAATAGGGAACATTTTTCCTGAAATAAATGAATATCCGAAGAGGAATCTTCTGACTATGGAGAAAGAGATGCTTGGGCTTTACATAAGTGGACATCCTCTTGAAGAATACAAGTCAGAGCTGGAAGCATCAGTCACAATTACAACGGCAGAGCTTTTAGCGGACAATGAGGTTGAGGAACAGGGAGACGGCAATAATTTTGAATTGGACGGTAAAAGGGTGACAATGGGAGGCATAATAGTATCCGTAAAGCAGAAGACCACAAAAACCAACAATATGATGGCCTTTATGGAATTGGAAGACCTGTACGGAACCCTTGAGGTAATAGTGTTCCCTAAAGTATATGAAAGGTGCAGGAATCTTCTGGTTCAGGATACAATAGTGCTGGTTGGCGGCAGAATCAGCCAGAAGGAAGAAGAAGAAGCGAAGATAATATGTGATACTGTAAAGCCTTTGAAAAAGTATATGGGGAAGAAGCTTTATATAAAAATAAACACTGAGCTGCAGCCGGATATAATGGAGAAGCTAAAAAAAGTATTGACTGAATACAAAGGGATACAGCAGGTTATTTTAGTAAATGAGGCCAACAAGACAAATGGTAAAAGCCAGGTTATGAAAGCTGACAGCAGTATCTGGGTTGATATAAACGACAAGCTGCTCGGTGATTTGAAAGAGGTTGCGGGCTCTGAATGTGTAGCGGTCAAGTAATGTAATATCAAAAAAATGGGTAGAATAAGCTTGATATTAGAAGGCATTTCATTTAAAATTATTTTATATAAGCAAAATTTTCATCATATCAGTTTTCGATAAATTAAATGTTCTAGGGTGCCTCTTGGGCAGAGGCACAACGCTAAGGAAGTGCATTTTCAACGCTTAAATAGTTATAAATTTGTGGCGTTGAAAAGCACGGGGTGCCAATAAAGGAGGCAGCAAGTATGTGGACAGTTGTATACTTGGCAAAAAACAAGAGACTCGCGGATAAAGTCAATGAGCTGATGTCAAGAGAAGGGGTTTTGGTTAAGCTGCAGCCGGTAAGCAAGAATACTGGTGATGAAGATAGCTATTTTGAAATATTGGTACTTGAATCTGAAGTGGAGGAAGCGCACAATATTCTGTATGAACTTGGTTATTAACATATAATAAACACAAATTTCATATATTGTGTCTTTATACAATGCATAAGAATTTGTACGATTTATATAGCTTGATTTGCTATGAATAAAACCAAGAAAATTTTTTTGTATAAGATTGGGACATATTATGACCATGCAGGACAAAAGGGGGAAAGCGTATGAAGAATATAGCCGTTTTGACTAGCGGAGGAGATGCACCGGGTATGAACGCCGCGATACGTGCGGTTGTAAGAATGGGTATAAATAAAGATATGAATGTCTTTGGGGTAAGAAAAGGTTTCAGAGGGCTTATTAACGGTGACTTTGTAAAGATGGATGAGTCTTCTGTTTCTGATACCATACACAGGGGCGGCACCATACTTCAAACTGCAAGAAGCGAGGAGTTCAAGACAGAGGAAGGACAGTGCAAGGCAGCCAATATGGCAAAAATTTTCAACATTGAAGGCCTGGTGGTCATAGGTGGGGATGGCTCCTTTACCGGTGCCAAGAGGCTTTCGGAAAAAGGCGTTGCATGTATAGGAGTGCCTGGTACAATTGACAATGATCTGGCATACACGGATTATACCATTGGCTTTGATACTGCTGTAAATAATGTGTTGGATGCCATTAACAAGATAAGAGACACATCAACCTCCCATGAAAGAGTCAGCATTATTGAGGTAATGGGAAGAAACTCGGGAGATATCGCATTATATGCGGGCTTGGCCGGAGGAGCAGAAGGCATTATAGTTCCCGAGATGGAATTCAAGCTGGAGAATATTTGCAAGCTGCTGGTAGAGAGGAAGAACAGGGGCAAGCTTCACAGCATCATTATTCTGGCTGAAGGGGTCGGAGATGCGAAGCAGTTGGAGCAGCAGATAATGGAGAATATTGATATTGAGGTTAGAGCAACTATACTCGGATATACTCAGAGAGGCGGAAATACATCTGCCTTTGACAGAGTGCTGGCTAGCAGGCTTGGGGCAAGAGCCGTCGAGCTGCTGGACGGGGATAAGTCAGGAAGAGTAGTGGGTATAAGGGATAACAAGATTATAGATATGGAAATCGGGGAAGCCTTAAGTATAAAAAAGGAATTCCAGAGGGAGCTTTATGAGCTGGCTGTAAACCTGTCCAGCAGCCCGGTGTAAATATCAGTCACGAGTCACTGGTCGCTAGTCTCTATAGTTGAGAAGGGCGTTGGAGTGGGATTTCAGTGTGTAGGGGCGCCCATTGGGCGTCCTCTGTAGGGAACGGTTCATAACCGTTCCGGGCATGAAAAAAGAATTTTACTAAAATATATAACTTATAAAAGGAGAGATTTTTTATGACTGCATTAAAAGGAAATTGTTTGGTTGCTCAATCTGGAGGACCAACCTCAGTAATAAACGCCAGTGCTTGTGGTGTTATACAGGGGGCTTTTAAATCAGGAGAGATTGATAAGGTTTATGGTGCGCTGCATGGTGTATTCGGAATACTTAATGAAGACCTTTTTCTGTTCAATGATGAGTCCCCGGAGGAACTGGAGCTATTGAAGGTTACACCTGCTTCTGCTCTGGGCTCCTGCAGATATAAGCTGAAGTCAATAGAAGCAAGCGAAGGGGATTACAGAAGGATAATCGATGTATTTGAAGCACATGATATAAGATACTTCTTTTACATAGGCGGAAATGACTCAATGGATACAGCAAACAAGGTAAGTCAATACGCCCAGAGGGTCGGATATGAATTGAGGGCTGTAGGGGTACCCAAGACTATAGATAATGATTTGCCTATTACAGATCATACGCCTGGATTTGGAAGCACTGCAAAGTTCATTGCAACTTCTATAAAAGAGGTTGGTCTGGATGCAAGAGTTTATGATTATCCTACAGTTACGATCTGTGAATTGATGGGAAGAAATGCAGGCTGGATTACTGCTTCCTCTGCATTGGCAAAGGAATATGAAGATGATGCTCCCCATTTCATATACTTGCCGGAGGTTCCTTTTTCACTGGATAAATTCGGTGAAGATGTGAAGTCGGCACTGAAGAAGTATAATTATGCTGTAGTGGCCATTTCGGAAGGTATTAAGACTGAGGATGGAAAATATATATCTGAGATAGGTGCACCCAATGCATTAAAGGATGCCTTCGGGCATGTTCAGCTGGGAGGAGCCAGCGAGGTTCTTCAGCATTATATATCGGAGAATATCTGTAAAAAGGTCAGGATAGTGAATTACAGCAGTATACAGAGATGTGCTGCTCACTGGGCGTCACTTACGGATAATGAAGAAAGCTTTATGTGTGGACAGATGGCTGTCAAGTACGCCATAGAAGGCCATACAGGCAAGATGGTAGGTATGGCAAGAGGCAAAGAAAAAGAATATACCTGTGAAACTCAGCTTATTGATCTTAACGATGTAGCCAACAAAGAAAAGAAGATACCTGCAGAATGGATGAATGAAGAGGGCAACTTTGTGAAGCAGCCATTAATAGATTATATGAGACCGTTAATAATGGGGGAAGTCGAGATTCGTATGGAAGATGGACTCCCAAGATATGCAAGGCTTCAGAAAAAGCTTATAGAAAAGAAGCTTGAGAAATGGAATGTAAAATAGTATGAGAAAGACTAAGATTGTATGTACCATAGGTCCGGTGACCGAAACTGAAGAAATGATTGAGCGGCTCATTACAGCGGGGATGAATGTTGCAAGGCTCAATTTCTCCCATGGGGATCATGCTGAGCATAAGAAAAGAATTGATACCATCAAACGGGTAAGGGAGAATCTTGGCAAGCCTGTTGCAATTATGCTGGATACAAAAGGGCCCGAAGTAAGACTTGGATATTTTAAGGATGGAAAGGCCGAGCTGGAGAAGGGCAGTAAATTTACTCTGACTACAAGAGATATACAGGGTGACAACACACTGTGCAGCATCACTTATAAAGAACTGCCGGGGGAAGTGTCTTCCGGTTCCAGAATACTGATAGCAGACGGCGTAATAGAGCTAAGAGTACTGGAGAAGAACGATACTGACGTTATCTGTGAAGTGGTAAATGGGGGAACACTGGGGGACAGGAAAAATGTAAATATACCGGGTGCAACCTCGAAGCTGCCTGCAATTACAGAGAAGGATATTGCTGATCTTATTTTCGGCATAGAAAATAAAGTGGACTTTGTTGCTGCATCCTTCATCAGAAAGGCCACTGATGTGCTGGAGCTAAGAAAAGTGCTTGAGCAGAATAACGGAGAGCATATACATATAATTGCAAAGATAGAAAACCAGGAGGGTGTAGACAATCTGGAGGATATTCTCAAAGTATGTGACGGGCTTATGGTAGCAAGAGGGGATCTTGGAGTTGAGATACCAACAGAGGAAATACCCATGATTCAGAAGCATCTTATAAAGAGAACAAATGAAATTGGCAAGCCGGTCATAACGGCAACTCAGATGCTTGATTCCATGATAAGAAATCCCCGGCCGACAAGAGCAGAAGTGACCGACGTGGCGAATTCAATAATTGACGGAACTGATGCAATAATGCTTTCAGGCGAAACTGCAGCGGGCAAATACCCAATAGAAGCGGTGCAGACTATGGCTTCAATAGCTGAAAGGACAGAGCGGGAATTGGACTACGGCAAAAGTCTGCAAGGCTTTTCCGGGAGGAAAATCACAGTGGCGACTGCCATCAGCCATAGCTCCTGCACTACAGCTTTTGAGCTTCAGGCAGCAGCGATAATAACTCCCACCCATTCAGGCTCCACTGCAAGAATGGTATCGAAATTCAGGCCTAAGGCGCCTATAATTGCTGCAACCTCTGACAATATGGTTATGCGAAAGCTCTGTCTGAGCTTCGGGGTGTATCCGATAAGTGTACCCCAATCAGATGTAACGGATGAAATAATTGAACTATCAGTAAATGCAGCTGTCACAGAGGAGTATATCAAGAGCGGAGATCTTGTTATTATAACTGCAGGGATACCTTCCGGGGTTGCCGGTACCACCAACCTGATAAAGGTGCATGTTGTCGGTGAGATATTGGCAAAAGGAATAGGAATAGGTGACAAGTCGGTTACCGGAAGGATATCGGTTATTAATGATATTGAGAAAGATTGGAATAAGCTTCAGGAGGGCAACATATTGGTTACAAGATCTACCGACAAGGACCTGGTGCCTCTAATGGAAAAGGCTTCGGCATTTATTGTTGAAGAAGGCGGTATAACATCTCATGCGGCTATTGTTGGCATTGTCCTTGGGAAATCTGTCATTGTCGGTGTGAAAGATGCAATGCAGCTGCTGAAAGATGGACAGCTGGTAACAATGGATACGGCCCGGGGTATTATTTACAATGGCGCTACAAGGGTGCTATGAATAGATACGAGATACGAGATACGGGTAGGGAACGCATTGCATGCGTTCCGTTGGCCTGTTCCATACTGCAGAACTGAACATAACTGATAAATAGGCTCTATGGATGACATGGGGCTTTTTTTGTTTGGTTTCGGCTGAATAAAGAGGTATAATGAAAATGATGAAAAGGCTCATAATTAGGAGGATAGTGAGAATATGCAGACATATGATACAATACTGAGGACCAGGTATGGCGAAACTGACCAGATGGGGATAATCTACCACCCCAATTATTATATTTATTTTGAAATGGGCAGGACTGAGTTTCTACGTGAGACTGCCGGCATGTCATATAAGGAAATGGAGGATGTGGGAGTAATGCTTCCGCTGACTGAAACCCACTGCAAATACCGCACACCTGCAAAATATGACGATGAGCTTGTTATAAGGACTTCAATCAAGGAAATAACTGTTGCAAGAATAGCTTTTACATACCAACTATTGAGAAATGCAGACGGAGTCATACTTGCTGAAGGAGAAACAGTACATGCCTTTACAAACAAGCAGGGCAAACCGGTAAACCTTAAAAAAGCAAACAGGGAGCTTTATGAAATGTTCAATAGCCTGACCGATAACAATTGACAGCTTGGTTATTGGATATCATGCAGTAGACATTATTGATGGGAGGGATTTATATGGAGCATGTAAATACAAATATTCCTGCTATTGAAATGGAAGAGTGGGAATTAGTGCTGGATTCAACCCAGGATGCCATTTTTATCGATGACAAGTACGGGAATACTCAATGGATCAATAAAGCTTGCGAGCTTCTTTATGAAGTAAAAAGAGAGGATATTATAGGCAAGAGTATAGATGAACTGGAAAAGGGAGGCATTTTTTCTCCTTCGGTAGCAAAGCTGGTTTTCAAGAATAAGGAGCAGGCTACTATATTACACAGCAACAAGTCGGGGAAAAAGATACTTACCACAGGAACACCGATACTCGATAACAACGGAAATATTTATAAAGTAATCAGTACCTCCCGGGATATCACCGAATTAGTGTATCTGAGAAACCAACTGGAGGATATTCAAAACAAGTTAGGGGAACTAAGGGAAGAGCAGCTTGAAAACATAGGCAATCTCATTATTAAAAGCGAGAAGATGCAGGAAGTGGCATACTTGGCCAAAAGACTGGCGCACATAGATTCAACTGTTCTTATTACAGGAGAATCCGGCGTTGGTAAAGGGGAAATCGCCAAGTTCATACATATGTCGGGGGACAGAAAGGATATGCCCTTTGTGAAGGTGAACTGCGGAGCTATACCTGAAGCCTTGCTGGAATCCGAGCTGTTCGGATATGAGTATGGAGCTTTTACCGGATCAAAAAAGCAAGGCAAGATCGGCTTGTTCGAATTGGCTCAACACGGTACGATTTTTCTTGATGAGATAAGTGAGCTGCCCCTTAACCTTCAGGTTAAAATTCTGCATGTTATTCAGGACAGGGAATTCAAGCTGGTCGGAGGACTGAAGAGTATAAATATTGACGTCAGGATCATAGCAGCAACAAACCGTGACTTGATGACAATGGTGAAAGAGAAGAAATTCAGGGAGGATTTGTACTACCGGCTGAATGTTGTACCTATTCATATACTTGCTTTAAGAGAGCGGACCGAGGATATCATCCCGCTAATATCTTACTTCATGGAAAAATATAATAAAAAGTTCGGCGTAGAAAAAAGAATGGATCCCAACACACTGGCATTATTGATCAAGTACTCATGGCCCGGAAATGTCCGTGAGCTTGAAAATATCATTGAAAGATTGATTATAATTACTCAGAGGGATACAATCCTGCCTCAGAATCTTCCTAATTTTATTTTAGACAAGATAGACAGTTCAACGGATATAGCTATCCCGTCATCACTGAATCTGAAGGATGCAATAGAGGAGCTGGAGAAGCGGATTATAATGAATGCCCTGAAGAAGCACAAGACCACCAGAGAAGTGGCCAAGGCTCTAAAAGTAAGCCAGCCTACAATTGTGAGAAAAATGAGTAAGTATAGTGTTTGCGATTTTAAATTGGATCAGTATGATACATAAACGAATCAAATATAATGATTAGACTCGAGAAGCTACAAGGTTTTTTCTGATAAAAGTGAAGCAGCCCCCGCAAGGAATTGCGGGGTTCATTTTTTTACGGGTATAATTTCTTGTTCTATATTTTTGATTTGGCACAGGAATTGCAAATTAATTAATCCAAAATCAACCTTGTATGCTTAGAATCATAAAATCAAGCTTGTGTTGAAGGAGGATGTGTAATGAACACAGAAGTAAAGTTGAACGCCGCTGAATATGTGGCAGGGCTTGTAAAACGGGCCAGGCTGGCACAAGAGTCGGCTGAAAATTATACCCAGGAGCAAGTGGACAAATTGGTTGCTGCAGTTGTATGGAATATTGTCAAGGATGGACCTGCCCAGGAGATTTCAAAACTGGCTGTAGAAGAATCAGGCATGGGCAACTATGAAGGCAAATACAACAAGCTGATGGCTAAGGCAAAGGGAGCCATGCGTGATATGAAAGGGAAGAAATCCGTTGGTATAATTGAGGTAGATGAAGAAAAGCAAATAGTAAAAATAGCAAAACCTGTGGGGGTCATTGGTGCGCTCTGCCCCTGTACAAATCCCGAAGCAACACCTACTGTCAAGATTTCTCATGGGCTTAAGGGAAGGAATGCCATTATACTTGCGCCCCATCCCCGTACAAAAAAGACTAATGCATTCATAGTAAACATTGTCAGAGAAACACTGAAAAAGTATGGGGCTCCTGAGGATTTGGCAATAGGGATTGAAGAGCCTACAATGGAAATCAGCAGCGAACTCATGAAGCAATGTGACTTGATATTGGCTACGGGTGGCGCTGCAATGGTAAAGGCCGCATATTCATCGGGAACACCTGCGTACGGTGTTGGTGCCGGAAATGCTGTGATAGTGGTGGATGAAACTGCAGATTTAAAAGATGCGGCTAATAAAATCATGAGCAGCAAGACCTTTGACTTTGCAACAAGCTGTTCGGCGGAAAACTCTCTTATTATTCAGGAAGGTATATATGATTCGTTTATTGAGGCGTTGAAGGCTGAAGGGGGCTATCTGGCTGATGGCAAGGAAAAAGCAAAGCTTCAGGATGCCATGTGGGTCGATGGACATTTAAGCGCCAAAATCATAGCGCAGTCCGCCAAAACCATTGCTGATGTAGCAGGTATTGAGATACCTGATGACAGAAAGTTCATAATGGTTGAGGAAACAGGTGTTGGAGCGGATTACCCATTCTCCGGCGAAAAGCTTTCTGTTGTTGTAGCATTATACAAATATGATACCTTTGAAAAAGCTGTAAATATGGTAAACGAAATTACCAGATATCAAGGTATGGGACATTCCTGCGGGATACACTCTTTCAATGAGGAGCATATAATGGAGCTTGCCCACAAAACAAAGGTAAGCCGCATGAATGTACGTCAGGGCCATGCTCTTGCCAATACAGGGAATTGGTTCAACGGACTGCCATTTACAACAAGTCTTGGCTGTGGTTCTTGGGGGGGCAATATTGCTTCAGAGAATATCACATGGAAGCATCTTATAAACACGACTTGGGTATCAAGACCCTTCCCGCCTGTCAAGCCAACTGATGAAGAGCTGTTTGGGGATGTAATGAATGATTGAGATGATTATTTAATGGGAGGAGAAAAAAATGTCTGAGAATGTTATGGATTATGGTAAAAAAATAAAGAGCGAGGACCTGTCATATAATCTTCATTCCTGGAGTGCTCAGGGGGCTTTGAACCCGATTGTTGTTACAAAGGCTGAAGGAATATATTTCTGGGATGCCGATGGGAAAAGATATATGGATATGTCCTCCCAATTGGTCAATCTGAATATAGGCCATAGCAACAGGAAGGTTATTGAAGCAATTAAGGAGCAGGCTGACAAAATGCCCTTTATGGGACCTCCCTTTGCCTTTGATGTAAAATCGGAGGCTGCAAGAAAGATAATAGAAGTAAGTCCGGACAACATGGGGAAGGTATTCTTCACAAATGCCGGAGCGGAAGCAAATGAGAATGCAATCAAGATTGCCAGGATGTTTACAGGCAAATATAAGGTATTTTCAAGATACCGCTCATATCATGGCGCTTCCTATGGAGCTGCAAATCTCACCGGAGAGCAAAGGCGATTCCCCAGTGAGCCTGGGATAGCGGGTTTTGTCAAATTCTTTGACCCATACCTGTATAGAGCTCCCTTCTCCTTTAAGGATGACAGGGAGGCTGCCAATTATTATATAAGCCAGCTAAGGGAGCAGATATTATATGAAGGACCGGAGCATATTGCTGCGATATTCCTGGAGACGGTTACCGGAAGCAATGGCATTATAATACCCCCTGACGGGTATTTACAGGGGGTAAGAGAGCTCTGCGATGAGTTTGGCATTGTAATGGTATGTGATGAGGTCATGGCCGGTTGGGGAAGAACAGGTGAATGGTTTGCTGTTAACCATTGGAAGGTCAAACCGGATCTCATAACCTTTGCAAAGGGTTCTACCTGCGGATATGTTCCATTGGGCGGAGTTATTGTCAGTAAGGAAATTACAAAGCATTTCGATGACAATATGTTCTGGTGCGGTCTTACCTACAACGGGCATCCGCTAGGCTGTGCAGCTGCATGTGCTACCATAGATGTATATAAAGAAGAAAAACTGATAGAGAATTCTAAGAATATGGGCAAGGTTCTGGGTAAAATACTCGAGAATCTGAAGGAAAAGCACCCTTGTGTTGGAGATGTACGCTATATCGGGTTGTTTTCCGGAATAGAGCTGGTTAAGGATAAAGCTGCTAGAACACCACTGGTGGATTATGGCAAGGACCCGGGCAAGATTATGAAAAAAATAGTGGGTATGCTGGTAAGTGAGGGATTCTGGACATATAGTCATGAAAACATTTTAATAATAGCTCCCCCGCTGATTATCACAGAAGAACAGCTGCATGAAGCAATGGTGATAATGGACAAAGTTCTGGATTTTGTAGATAGTATGATTAAATAATCAGTACACAATTATATAATGGCTTTAGTGCGAAACATATAGTACCTCACTTTTGCAAAATTAGAGAGGTGCTATTTTGTTTAAAAGTGTATTATGCAAGTTGATAATTCTATAAATCAAAAGATTCATTAATGAATCAAATTGGTTGATGACTTGCAGGGACACCCACACTGAAAAGATAGAGGATTATTAAAGTTTTAACAAAGTATGTTGATACAACAATGAATCAAATTTTGCAACTGGACCATAAGTTACAATTCAAATCGTGGAAATAAGCTGATTCTTTTATTAAGACATATTGGCATAATAATTGCTTTTATACAAAGTTGACAAACTTTTTGGAGTATTTATTAAATTTAGAAAGTTATAAAAATTGCATGAAAGTTGTCGAATAATGCAGAAATGAATCGTATATAAAAGGGAGTGTGAGAAAAATGTTGAGTTGCGACAAAGAAAGGCTGCAAGAAAAGCTCCTTGCTTTTAGCAAATATGGTGATACCGGAAGAGGTGGAATAACAAGACTGTCCTTATCAGAACCAAACTTACAGGCAAGGGCAGAATTCTGCAAAAGAATGAAAGCACTGGGCGCAGATATCGTAACAGATGATATGGCGAATGTCTACGCGACGATTAAAGGTGAAGAAGATCTTCCTGCTATTTCAATGGGATCACACTGCGACTCAGTAATACAGGGAGGGAACTACGATGGCATTTTAGGTGTATTGACCGCAATGGAAGCAGCTGAAACTATCGTTACAGAGAAGATTCCGCACCGCCATCCAATCACAGTTGTGATCTGGACCAATGAAGAAGGGGCTCGTTTCGACCCTGCCATGATGTCATCGGGTGTTATTACCGGTAAATTTGATAAGGCCAGGATGCTGGCTTCAAAGGATAAGGAAGGAATAACCTTTAGTGAAGCACTGGATGCAAGCGGATACAAGGGTGATGAGAAGAACAGAATGAACCCCAAGGACTATGTGGCCTTTGTTGAGCTGCACATTGAGCAGGGTCCGGTGCTTGAAGCTGCAAAAATGGATATCGGTGTTGTAGAAGGTGTTGTTGGAATGGTCAATTATGAATTTGAATTTATCGGCCAGGCTGGCCATGCCGGATCAGTTCCGCAGAAAATGAGACAGGATGCTCTATTAGCAGCTTCCGAGGCTATTCAATATCTGCATAGAGAGCTTGACAGGCTTGACGGTAAGCTAGTGTATACTACGGGTAGAATCAATTGCTCACCAAATATACATACAATTATTCCTGATCATGTTAAGTTTACCCTGGATGCAAGACATCAGGATCCCGAAGTAATAAAGCAGGTTGTCAAGGTTATTGAAAACATCCCCGAAGAACTTGCAAAGTGTAAGGTCAGCTACAAGGAATTGTGGTCACGCAAGACTGTTTCCTTCAATAAAGAAATGGTTGATTTCGTTGAAAAGAGTGCAAAAAAATATGGCTACGCCTGTATGAGAATGTACAGTGGTCCTGGACACGATGCTCAGTATGTAGCTGATATGCTGCCTGCATCTTTTATATTTGTTCCAAGTATTGGCGGACACAGCCATTGCGAAATAGAGAAAACACCATTTGAGAATTGTTGGAAGGGAGCTAACGTATTACTGCAGACAATCCTGGATATTGACAAAAATAAAGCTTAAGGAGTGTTAGAAGGATGGAAACCACAGTATTTCAAAAACTTAATCAGCTTGCTGAAGAATTACAGCCCGAGGTAGTAAAATTCGCTCAGAAGCTTATACAGACACCTAGTATCAGTGGTACTGAGGGTTCATTAAGCGAATTGCTTCTGGCTGAAATGAAAAAGCTGAGGTATGACGATTACTTCAGGGATGAGCAGGGTAATATTATCGGTATTGTTAACGGAACAGAAGCAGGTCCTACGATAATGTACAACTCCCACATGGATCACGTTAGCCCTGGGGATCACGCAAACTGGGAAGGCTATGACCCCTATGGCGGGCTTATTGACACATGTGCAGTGGATAATCAGGACAAAACAGAAAAGGAAATGGCAGAATGCATACATGGAAGAGCTGCTTCTGATGTAAAAGCAGGGGAAGCCGTACAGATTTATGCAGGTGCGGCACTTATAAAGCTTAGAGAGATGGGGCACAGGTTTAAAGGCAGATTTATGTTTACAGGTGTTGTTCAGGAGGAGCCTGCTGAGATGGTAGGTATGATTCACCTGGTTGACAAGACACTTCCTGCAAAGGGGTTGACATATGATGCGATGGTTTCTTCAGAAGCAACATCATTGAAGCTCTATTGCGGTCATAGAGGCAGAGTTGAGCTGCTGGTGACGGTTTATGGCAGAACATCACACGGAAGTGCTCCGTGGCTTGGGATAAATGCAATATACAAGGCGATACCATTGATCAACAAGCTGAAGGATGAACTTTATCCGGGGCTTCCTGAGGATGAAGACCTTGGAAAAGCATCCATTTCATTGAATATTATTGAATGCTCTCCCGGAGCATTATCAATAGTACCGGACAAGTGCATGCTGTCTATAGACAGAAGGCTTATACCCGGTGAAACAGCAGAGAGTGCAATTAAAGAGATTCAGGCAATCATCGATGAATTGGCAGCAAAGGATCCTGAGTTCAAGGCTGATGTTAAAGTAAAGACTGCAGTGGAGAAATCATATACAGGCATGGATTATGAAGTACAAAAAAATATGAGCCCATGGAAGATTTCCAGAGAGCATGCTTTTGCCAAGGCAGCAGCTGATGCGCTGGAGGCTGTTGGGCAGCCTGTAAAATATGGACGCTGGGATTTCGGAACAGATGCCAGCAAGACAGCAGGAATTGACAGAAAACCGGCTATAGGCTATTCGCCCATGCAGGAGCAATATGCACATACGCCTTATGATAAGGTTCGGACTGATTTCATGTTAAAGGCTATAGCCGGGAATGCAGCAATCTTCCTAATGGCTGCTGAAGCTGGAATTGATGCATTCAAACCATTGGAATGGTAATTTGGAAGCTTGCGTCAGTATTACAATTTTACAGTAAAGGGGTGAGGCTGGGTAATCATAAGCCGTTGTAGGCGTTCCTAAGATATCTGGATTTATAGTTCCATATTATTAACGGAGGTGTAAACATATGGCGGGTACAAAGACGCAGAGAGAAGTAAATGGACTTTTTGAATTAACTGACAGCGCACGTGAAAATCTTAAAGACAATCAGTATTTCAATGAAGATTTGGCACCGACCAAGCTGAATGAGAGAACATGGGGTACTTATCACATAGCCGCACTTTGGATAGGGATGTCGGTTTGCATACCCACTTACATGATGGCATCCAGCCTTATGGCAGCAGGGCTTTCCTGGCTTCAGGCAATCATAAACATAGCATTGGGCAACTTGATAGTGCTTATTCCTATGCAGTTGAATTCTCATGCGGGAACAAAATATGGCATTCCTTATCCGGTATTTGCACGTCTGTCTTTCGGTGTAAAGGGCGCCCATATTGCGTCAATAGCCCGTGCAATAATTGCTGCAGGCTGGTTCGGCATACAGTGCTGGATAGGCGGTGGAGCAATAAATGCGGTTATCGGAATACTGAGTCCTGCTTGGGCAGCTTGGGCCGGTGGAATCTGGATTTCCTTCTTCCTGTTCTGGGCAGCTAATGTATGGATCGCATACAAAGGCGCAGAAGCTATAAAGTTTATGGAATCATGGGGAGCTCCTATATTAGGTGTTCTATCACTGGGACTGATGATTTGGGCTGTAACCAGCGTAACTGCAATAGGCAAGAGTGTAGGCGACATCCTGAGTGCAAAGGCAACTTATGCACCCGGCAAGTTCTGGTCTATATTCCTTCCCGGTCTGACAGCAAATATAGCATTCTGGTCAACACTTGCTCTTAATATCCCTGACTTCAGCCGATATGCAAAAACTCAGAAGGATCAGTTCATGGGGCAGCTGCTTGGCTTGCCTACGTCAATGGCAGCATTCGCCTTCGTCGGAGTATTTGTAACCGGAGCAACCGGCCTGGTATACGGTGAATTCATATGGGACCCTGTGGTTGTTATCTCCAAGATAGGAAATCCTGTTGCTGCTCTGCTTGGCGCTGTGGGTATTATTATTGCTACTTTGACTACAAATATAGCGGCTAACGTAGTGGCTCCCGCAAATGGAATTTCCAATCTGAGCCCAAAGAAAATCAGCTATAAAATGGGCACATTGATTACCGGTGTTGCAGGTGTTGCAATAATGCCTTGGAAGCTTTTGGAAACTGCCGGCGCATACCTTTTCGGCTGGTTGGGAACCTATGGATTATTCCTCGGGCCTCTTGCCGGTATATACGTAGCAGACTACTATATCTACAGAAAGAAAATACTTGACCTCGACGACCTTTTCAGAGGTGACACAGGCCGTTATTGGTATGGAAATGGTTACAATATGAAAGCAGTGTGGGCTTGGATAATATCCGCGATACTTCCATTGCTCGGCAAAGTTGTTCCAGCCCTTGGTTTCTTTGCAGAAAATGGTTGGATGATCGGCTTCCTCATCGCTTTAGTTGTATATCCGACGCTTATGAAAAACGAAAGTGCTTCCTTGGTATTGGAGGCTGAAAGCAAAAATATTACAATGGGAGCTTAACCGTTAATGAAAGTTGGGAAAAGGGGTCGGCAGATGTCTATCCCTTTTCCTGCCTTTATTGAATGCATAATATAATCACCTGATTATTATAATGGAAAATATATTCATAGGGGGTTTACAGTAATGGATTTTATCATTAAAAATGGTACCGTAATAACTGCATGTGACACGTATGTTGCCGACGTAGCAGTTAAGGACGGAAAGGTTGTAATGATAGGACAGGGCTTGGAAGCAGATGGAGCAAAATTATATGATGCTTCAGGAAAATATGTGCTGCCCGGTGCCATTGATGCCCACACCCATCTTCAGATGCCTTTCGGAGGCACGGTATCATCTGACAGCTATGAAGCAGGGACACGTGCTGCAGCCTGCGGCGGTGTAACTACAGTCTTTGATTTTGTAATTCAGAGAAAGGGTCAGGGATTGATTGAGGCCGTCGAAGGCAGAAGAGCATTATGTGCTCCACAGGCTTGTGTAGACTATGCCTTCCATACTGCAATAACCGATCTTACACCCGCAGTATTGGAAGAGTTTGGTGCATCCGCCGGGTATGGAGTACCAAGCTTCAAGTTATTCATGGTATACAAAAAAGAAGGATTAATGGTTGATGACGGCGTACTTGCTGCTGCATTGGAAAAGTCTAAAGAAACCGGTACCCTGATTGCAGTACATGCTGAAAATCCGGACCTTATCGATAAAAGAATCGAGAAGTTCCTGGCAGAAGGTAAAACCTCTGCATGGTATCACTATGAAAGCCGTCCTGAATTTGTAGAAGCTGAGGCTGACAAGCGTGCCATACATTGGGCAAAAGCTTTCGAAGCACCTCTTTATATAGTTCATCTGGCCAATAAGGAAGGACTGGATGAGGTCACAAGGGCAAAGGATGAAGGCTATGAGATTTATGCAGAAACTTGTCCGCAGTATCTGAATTTCACAAACGAAGTTTATAAACGTGAAGACGGAAGAAATTGGGTTTGCTCACCGCCAATAAAAGGCAAGGAAAGTCAGGATGCATTGTGGGAAGGCATCAAACGGGGCGATATTGTTACAGTAGCAACGGACCACTGTCCCTTCCAGTCCTATGAGAAGGATTGGGGAAAAGACAATTTCACAAAGATTCCTAATGGCTGTATGGGTATTGAAAACCTGTATCCGTATATGCTCAGTGAAGCAAACAAGGGACGCATAACCTTCAATAAGGCTGTTGAAGTATGTTCTGCAAATGTTGCAGGAATTTTCGGGTGTGCTCCTGAAAAGGGTACGGTTGCAGTCGGCGCAGATGCTGACCTTGTGATATATGATCCAAATAAGAATTTCGTTGTTTCAAAAAATAACATGCACTCCGATGTTGATCATACCATCTGGGAAGGCGTAGAGTTAAAAGGCTATCCGGTAATGACATTCTCACGGGGGAAGCTTGTTTTCAAAGATGGTGAGTTTGTAGGCCAGTCAGGTTGGGGCAATTTTGTAAAATGCCGGCCTCGCAAGTGAACTCGATTAGCCATAGCTGAAAATCGGGGATTCAGATAAATACTTTTTAAGGAGGGATGTAGGTTGAAGGAAAAGGAGTATTTAATAGAGTCGGAAAAAGCCTATTCACCATTGAATGCAATTGAAGAGGCTTCAAGATGCCTGCTTTGCCATGATGCACCGTGCAGTAAAGCATGCCCTGCCGGGACAAATCCGGAAAAATTCATAAGGTCAATCCGTTTCAGAAATGTGAAGGGCGCAATCGAGACAATAAGAGAGGCAAATATTCTTGGCGGGACCTGTGCAAGAGTCTGTCCCTATGAGAAGCTTTGTGAGGAAGCATGCTCAAGAACAGGTATCGACAGAACAATAGATATAGGCGGTTTGCAGAGATATGCAATAGACTATGAAAAGGATTGCGGCATGAAGGTACTTGAAGCTCCTCCTGCCACCCTGGAAAAGGTTGCAGTTATAGGTGCGGGTCCGGCAGGTCTGGCAGCAGCAGCCGGGTTGGCTATGATAGGCTATAGGGTGACGGTATTTGAGGCAAAAGAAAAGGCCGGCGGTTGGCTGACCTACGGTATCGTTCCTTCAAGGCTGCCTCAGTATGTAGTGGATTATGAGGCGGATTATGTAAAGAGCCTCGGGGTTGAGTTCAAATTCAATACCAAAGTTGGCAGGGACATAGCAATTAACCACCTTAAAGCCCAGGGCTTTGATGCAGTATGTATTGCAGTTGGTCTTCAAGGCGCAGGAGCTTTGGAAATCCCGGGTGCTGACCTGGAAGGCGTGAAAACAGCAGCAGAATTCCTGTCAGCTGCAAAGCCTGCAAATGGGAATATTGATATACCAACAAATGTAGTAATAATAGGCGGCGGTGACGTTGCTATGGATTGTGCTGCCACTGCCAAGCAGCTGGGAGCAAAGGCCGTAACTATTGTATACCGCAGGACAATAGAAGAAATGCCCGCCAGCAAGACAGAACTCGAATTTGTGCAGAAGCTTGGTGTAGGCATACTTCCAAACTTCAAGCCTGCAGAGGTCATTGGAGAGAAGGGCAAGGCAAAGGCCTTCAAGGCAGTTGGTCTTGATTGGAAGGACAGGAACACTTCAGTAGAGGTGTCCGATTCTGTTATACAGCTCAAAGCAGAGCTTGTCGTCCAGGCCATCGGACAGATTCCGGAAGACATTTCCTTTGCAGGGCTCGAAGCCGGAGGCAGAGGACTTGCTGCTGCAGACAGCGAAACAGGCAAAACCAAAGTAGAAGGAATATTCGCATTCGGTGACATAGTTAATGGAGGCAAGACGGTTGTAGAGGCTGTTGCCAGAGGTAAAGCAGCAGCAAAAGCTGTTGATGAGTATCTAAGCAGCAGGAGAATAGGAAGCACTACCAGCAAAGAGGTAGCTGCAGGGAAAGAAGGTGCAAGATAATATGGCAAAACGTAAAGATTTATCCTTGGATTTCTGTGGTATAAAATGCGAAAACCCGTTTTTCCTATCCTCTTCACCGGTAGGCAGCAACTACGATATGTGCAAGAAGGCATTGGAAAGCGGCTGGGGGGGGATCTACTATAAAACAGTAGGATATTGGATTCCTCAGGAATGTTCTCCTCGATTTGATGCAAACCGCAAGGAGGGCACACCTTTTATAGGCTTCAAGAACATGGAAATGATATCAGACAAGCCAACCGAGAAAAACATTGAAATGATTGCACAAATCAAGCGTGATTATCCTGACAAGGTACTTATAGTTTCCATAATGGGAGAAAATGAAGAGGAGTGGACGAAACTAGCTAAGGCAGTGACAGAAACAGGAGCTGATGGAATAGAGTGCAACTTTTCCTGCCCTCAGATGACTACACACGCTATGGGCTCGGATGTGGGAACGAATACAGAACTGGTTGAGAAATACTCTGCAGCTGTTAAAAAGGCGACCCACCTTCCGGTAATAGCAAAAATGACGCCGAACATCACTACTATGGAAATCTCAGCTCGTGCTGCAATAAAAGGAGGGGCAACGGGCATTTCTGCCATCAATACTATAAAGAGTATAACGGAGGTTGACTTTGATAATTTTACTTGCCTCCCGATTGTAAACGGAAAATCCTCCATATCCGGTTATTCAGGGAAGGCGGTCAAACCGGTTGCACTCAGATTTATAGCACAAATGGCAAAGGATGATCAGCTTAAGGGGGTACCGCTAAGCGGCATAGGAGGTATCGAAACCTGGGCGGATGCTTTGGAATTCTTACTGGTCGGTGCATCAAACGTACAGGTAACTACTGCCATAATGCAGTATGGCTATAGAATTGTGGAGGATATGATCAGCGGGATGTCGTATTGGATGGAGGAAAAGGGCATCAATAACCTTTCTGAGATAATTGGTGCGGCTTTGCCAAACATTGTACCGGCAGAACAAATTGAGCGTGATTTCAAGGTTTACCCCAAATATGACCATGAAAACTGCGTAGGCTGCGGGCGCTGCTACATATCCTGCTATGACGCAGGACACCAGGCTATTGAATGGGATGCCGGGAACAGGAAGCCCAAGCTTGATGAAGAAAAATGTGTAGGCTGCGGTCTTTGCTGGGTGGTATGCCCGGTAGAGAAGTGTGTTGCCCCGGATAAGACTAAATTCCACAGCTTCGGTACACCACGGGAAATAAACGTAATAGCAAAAAAACTATAAATATATTGAATGAATAATAAATACCTATCAGCTTACAGGAAGGGCAGATAAAAAATTATTCTGCCCTTCTTGCAATACTTTACTTGAGTACACTTATTTGATAATGAGGTGAAGGATGTGGACGAGAAAATTCTACAGAATGAAATACTAAGATCCTTTTACAATATAAGTACTTATTTACCGGATATGTTTGAAGAAGAGGTAAGCTTTGCAATTACAGATACGGAAAAATACTTGGTTTATATACCTACAGAGCATATAAATCCCGGAATAAAACCTGGAGATGTAATCAAGGAAGGAAGCTCCTCACATAAGAGTATCAATAGCGGCAAAACTGTTAAGGTAATCGTACCCAAGGAAATTTACGGATTTGAAATGATGGCTGTAGCTATTCCTGTTAAAGATGAAGGAGGTACTGTAGCCGGATGTGTATCTTTCGGGAGAAGCATGAAGAAGCATTACGAAATTTCAGGCCTCTCAAGAACTTTATCCCAATCACTCCAGAGGATTTCAAAGTCGTCCAATGAGATTTCTTCTGCTTTACAGAATGTCTTATCTGCAAATGAAGCAGTCGTTGCTGATGTTAACATAGCAAACAATGAAGCTCAGAATACTGATGCAATTCTAAAGTTCATAAGAAATATTGCCGGTCAGACCAACCTCCTGGGCTTGAATGCTTCAATAGAAGCAGCACGGACAGGAGAAGCTGGCAAGGGCTTTGCAGTTGTTGCCCAGGAAATAAGAAAACTCTCTATTTCCAGCAGCGAGAGCATAAACAAGATTGATAAGGTTTTAAACAATATTCAAGAGGCTGTAGGAAGCATCATGAAAAATATAAATGAATTGAATGATGTTTTTAAACATCAGACTGAGGATCTTTTAGAGATAAATACATCTCTGGAAGAAATCAGTAATATAGCGGAAAAGCTAGAGGAAATAAGCAAGCTGTAGCTTGATTCCCTTATTATAAATCCTGTATTCCTGTACGAAAGCTTCGTTATAACCTATAGGTTGTATAAAATAGGAAAAAATAGTTAATAATACAAAAAAACATGGGAACTGATTTATTTGATTTACCCCTCACGGGGTATTTTTTTTGTTTTATAATTGTTATACATTGCTAAAAAGCTTATAATATAAAAAGAAATATAAGCTATAGGTAAAATTTGATAAATATATAATATTGGAAGGGGAATAACATAATGAAGGATCAAAGGCTCAGTAAATTTGCTGATATGCTGTTGGAGCATTCTTTAGGTATCAAGGAAGGGGAAAATGTGGTTATACGCTCCGGATACCTTGCAAAGCCGCTTATAGATGAATTCTACAATAAAGTAATCGATAAGGGGGCTAATGCATTTGTTCACATTTTAGCTGACAACCAGAAAAAATACTTTATGGAAAATGCAAATGCAAAACAGCTGGAGAATATCAGCACAATTTATGAAGGTATTTATGACAAGGCAGATGCGGTGATGGTAATTGAAGCGCCTGAGAATACAAATCATCTCTCAAATGTTCCCCCTAAGAAGAATATGGAGTACAATAAAGCCCTCTCCCCATTGCTTAAGAAAATAATGAGCAAAAGATGGGTTCTGACAAATTACCCGGTTGAAGCCTTTGCACAGAATGCCGGTATGTCATTAGAGGAATATGAGGATTTTCTATTTAATGCTGTTTTAGTTGACTACAAAAAAATGGATCAGGATATGGATAAGAT
Source organism: Clostridia bacterium BRH_c25 (assembly GCA_001515955.1). Next base: position 34,559 of record LOES01000253.1, read on the forward strand.
CATAAAAATATTTGATTCAGCGAATACAATAAGAATAGTAGGCCGTGAGACGGACCTGAGCTTCAGCATACAAGGCAGAATGGGTACAAAATGCAGCGGACAGAACAATGTACCTGATGGAGAGGTTTTTTATTCTCCAGTCACAAACTCGGCAAATGGACATATCTACTATGAGTTCCCGGCAATAAGATATGGAAATCAGGTAGATAGTGTAAGGCTGGAATTTAAGGATGGAAAAATTATTAATGCCCGAGCCGATAGCAATGAGCAATTCCTTAATCAAATGCTTGATACCGATGAAGGCGCCAGATACTTGGGAGAGTTTGGCATAGGGCTGAATTATGGCATTAAGAAGTTTATAAAGAATATTCTTTTTGATGAGAAAATAGGTGGAACCATACATCTTGCGGCAGGTAATGCCTATGAGGGCTCGGGAGGGGATAACTTTTCGGCTCTTCATTGGGATATGATAAAAGAGTTGAGAGACTTAGGGGAAATATATGCAGACAGCAAGCTGATACAGAAGGACGGAGTATATCTGTATTGAACGCACAAAAGTATTTACATTGAGCAAAGTGCGAATTCAATAACAATCAAGGAAACATTTACGCGAAATCTGAATTAAGAATGTAAAATGTTTTTCGCGAAATATATAGTATGAGAAGGTAGGATTTATTCTTGCCTTTTTTTCTTATTCATTATATGAATGGTAATAAAATGTCAAAAAAGAGCAGTTTGTATAATATAGGCAACAATTCAACAAAAAAAGTAAAAAAATGGGGAAAAAAATGTTACAATATGTATAAACATTGAATATTGGCGGTGAAATTGTTGAAACTGACAGCAGATATAATTGGAATAATGTCAGAGCACCAACAAATATCAGAAAAAGTCGAACTAGTCACAAAAAATATAATAGATTATAAAAAGGAGAGCGATCTCGCTGCTTTAGAAAAACTTAAGGACCTCTGCATAAAGGAAAATATGACAATAGAAATGGCAAAGATGTACAGGAATATTGGTATGTACCATTTCTACACAAATAATTTCGACAATGCAACAATATCAATGGAGTTGGCTATAGACCTGCTGAGGAGGGAAAGCGGTACAAAGCTGCTTGCTGAATATTACTCTGAGTTAGGACTGATATATTTCTATAATCACGAGTACCTGTACTCCAGAAGGTATTATGAAGAGGCTGAAGAGTTGCTCACACAGGAGTCAGATATTGATAAGCATATAGTATATCTTCATTATTTCAGGTATGGAATGCTGTTGAACAGCATGCAGGAATATTCGCATTCAAAGTTGAAGCTGGAAAAGGCATTACTGTTTGCAGCGGATGAAAAGGACACAGCATTGATTATAATGAATTTTGGAATTTTGTCTAAAAAGCAAAAGGACATGAAGACTGCTCTCAGGTATTACAGCAAAGCGCTTTGGCTGGTGGGAGACAAGGATATGAAGATCAAGGGCATAGTGTACAATAATATAGCAGAGGTGTATAAAATACTTGGGCAGTATGAAAAAGCGCTGAGTTACATGGATAGAGCCTTCAAATGCATAACTGACGATAATTTGTCCCGTTTGTTCGTATTCTTCAATACATATACAGAGATCAAGATATTGAAGGGGGAAAGGGAAGCAGTGCTGGATAAGTTCCTGCAGCTTCTGGGCAGAGTGAAGGAGTTTCATTTGTATAGAGCGCTGATAATTGAAGGTATAAGCAATATGATTGTTATTGGAAGTGAAGATGAGAGTATACTTGAAAGGCTTGAGACTGCTATAATAAAGCTTATTGAGGAAAATGCATTCGGCCATGATGAGTTCGTAAGAGAACTCAAGGCATGCCTAGAAAACATACGGTTATTTCTGAAAGACTCCAAAATGATATGAAAGGTGGTGTAAGTATGAGAAAGACACTAATATGCCTGTTACTTTCATTAGTACTTGTTTTATCAACAACCACAGCAGCATTTGCAGTAGGTAATGTAGGACTACGACCTGTAAAGAAACCACCAGTTATTGTGAGACCACTGGTTGATGACATGGGAGGTTGATGATAACTGGAACAGTGCAGCAATGAAGCAGGGGAGCGGTGACGCTCCCCTGCTTCATTGCTGAATATTTTACTTGTGCATAAGCAAAATATATACAAAAAGTATTGGAGCGTGTGACAATGGATAAAAATGGCCTGAACGACATAATAATCTCCGATGAAGAAGAACGTGAGAAGCAGATACATGAGCTTATAAGAGGAAAAAGGTCATTGGACGTTAATAAGGAACTAAGCAAGACACTGACTCTAGGTGAGAAGATGGCCGACAAGATAGCCAAATTTGCCGGAAGCTGGTCCTTTCTTATATTTTTTGGCTGTGTAGTTATAGCTTGGTCTATTGTAAACTCCAGGCTGATATTCGATAAGCCTATAGATCCATTTCCCTATGTGTTCCTGAATCTTATACTTGGTTGTATAGCATCAGTACAGGCACCAATAATAATGATGAGTCAGAACAGGGAATCACAGAAGGACAGACTTCGTTCCGAAAACGACTACCTTATAAACCTCAAATCTGAAATAATACTCGAGGATCTGCATATGAAGATTGATGAGATAATAAGAGAACAAGGCCTATTGAAAAAAGAGTTCAAAGATATTAAGATGGAAATGGAAAAGAACAATGGAAGGTTGAGGGAAAATGTTAATGAAAAAGGAAATACCGGTGGAAAAGAACCGGGATTATACAGTTGATATAACAGGCCTGACCAGTGAAGGTTCAGGAGTAGCGAAGATAGAAGGCTTTACGGTATTTGTTGAAGGAGCACTGCCGGAGGAACAGGCAGAGATAAGAATAGTGAAGGTGCTTAAAAGCTATGCTTTCGGCAAGCTGCTGAGAACGCTGAAACCCTCACCCGGCAGAGTTGAACCCTCCTGCGGAGTGGTGAAAAGGTGTGGGGGCTGTCAGCTGCAGCACATGAGCTATGAAGCGCAGCTGCAATACAAGACACATCAGGTCAAAGATGCCATTGAACGTATAGGAGGGCTTAAAGATGTCACTATACATGATGCAATAGGTATGAAGGATCCCTGGCGTTATAGGAACAAGGCACAGTTCCCCGTGGGCATGGACGGAGATGTAATGATTGGCTTTTATGCAAACAGGAGCCATGAGATTATCGATACCCCTCTATGCGCTATCCAGGATACTGTCAATGATAATGTAATTCAGACGGTAAGGGAATTTATAAAGAAATATGATATAAGTGTATATGTTGAAAGTACGGGGAAAGGGCTCATAAGGCATATTATGACCAGAAAAGGCTTTAGAACAGGGGAAGTGATGGTTTGCATAGTGATCAACGGAGACTCCATCCCCAAGGATAAAGCTTTGGTAGAGATGCTCAAAGGCAGTGTAGATAATCTTAAAAGTGTGGTGCTTAATGTTAATAAAAAGCAAACTAATGTAATTCTAGGTGACAGAAACATCGTAATATATGGTGAAGAAGCAATATATGACTACATAGGGGAGTTCAAATTCAGGATCTCCCCCCTGTCTTTTTTTCAAGTCAATCCCATCCAGACAGAAGTGCTATACAACAAGGCATTGGAGTATGCTGATCTGAAAGGGGACGAGGTAGTATTCGATGCTTATTGTGGTATAGGTACAATATCACTATTCCTAAGTAAAAAGGCAAAAAAGGTATACGGAGTGGAAATAGTCCCGCAAGCTATAGAAAATGCTATAGAAAATGCCAGACTGAATGGCATCAGTAATGCAGAATTCATAGTAGGTGAGTCAGAGACTGTGATACCTGAAATGTATAAAAAGGGAATCAAGGCGGATGTGATAGTAGTCGATCCGCCAAGAAAGGGCTGTGATGAGAAGCTGCTTGAGGTTATTGCGCAAATGGGTCAGGAAAAGGTAGTGTACGTATCCTGCAATCCTGCAACCCTCGCAAGGGATTTGAAGTATCTGACCGAACGGGGATACCGGGTAATGGAGGTTCAGCCTGTGGATATGTTTCCTCAGACGGTGCATACTGAAAGTGTAGTACGTATCGAACGAGGTTGAAACTATTGTGGTTCAAAGGTTTAAACAACTATACAACCTTAATAATGTTCGTGTGACCCTTGAGTAGATAAAAAAGATGATATAACCCATAAATGAGGTAGAGACAAGCTTAGAGGCTTGTTTCTTGTTTATTGATAATTATTTTTATTAGTTATCTAATAAAGTATAATTGTCATCCGGCATAAAAATGAGAATAATGTATATTGATAATGCGAAAATTGGTAAAATATAGTATGATGATAATAGTTATACCGAATATCGGAGGTTTGCTATGAGTTACTTGTCGGAAAATAATCTTTACGAGAGAATACGAAATACTGTTGCTGAAGCGCAGCAACAGGTGTATGCAACTGTTAACTTTGTTATGGTTGAAACATATTGGAATGTCGGCAAACAGATTTATGAAGCGCAGGGGGAAAATCAACGTGCTGAATATGGTGCTGGTCTGTTGAAATTCTTATCTGAAAAGCTGACAGAGGAATTTGGAAAGGGCTATACTGTGCGCAATCTCAATAACATGCGAGCTTTTTACATTGCCTTCCCAAATTGGAACGCACTGCGTGCCAATTTGAGTTGGACTCACTATCGTATGCTTTTAAAAGTTGAAGATAGTGTTGCACGTGACTTTTATTTAGACGAATGTGCCAAATCAAATTGGAGCACAAGGCAGCTTGAAAGGCAGATCAACAGCTTTTATTATCAAAGATTGCTGTCCAGCCAGGACAAGGCTGGTGTCAGAAACGAAATTTGCACATTGGAAAAGGGTGTTGAAGCTAAAGACATTATCCGTGATCCATATGTACTTGAATTTTTAGGTTTGCAGCAGACTCCTAACCTGTACGAGAAAGATATTGAGCAAGGACTGATCGATCACTTGCAGAAATTCCTGTTAGAGCTTGGTCGTGGTTTTTCTTTCGTGGCAAGGCAGAAGCGCATTACCTTTGACGGAGAACATTATTTCATCGACCTAGTTTTTTATAATTATATCCTGAAATGCTTTGTTATTATTGATTTAAAGGTCGGTAAGCTGACACATCAGGACATCGGTTATGGAAAGCCAGATATTATGCAAAGTATAGCATAAAAATCGGTGTTATGCACAGTGTTTTCATTGATTTTCTTTACATAACCTTCCAGACTATTAATAGGCTAATTGAAGCCAATACAAGAAACTGGAGGGCAGTATTATGATTAACGAAGAAATCGTGACGATATCGGATTTAGTAAATGCGATATCAGCGGAAATGGTGCGGCTGGACTATAAGCCATCCGTGCTGAAGCAGTACCATATTGTATGGAATAAACTCTGCACACATTCAGGAGAAAGGCATGTTGAGGACTTCAGCATCCAATTTGGCATGGATTTTTTAGAGGAAGTTCTGCACATGCGTTCAAACCCATTGACCGAGGCCACTACACACAGGTGGATGAAAGCCATCTATTTGCTCAGCGATTTCAAACGAACCGGCATCATCACATTGCGGAAGCCGAAGCGCGAATTTGTTTTTGATGACGCAGTGCGGATTCCCTTTCAATTGTATATCGCATACCTAAAATCCATTGAAACCTCAGATGCGCATATCCGCGATACGAGCCTGTATCTTGAACGATTCTCTATGTATCTTGCGCACAATGGTCTGGCTGGCATTTCCGAACTGGAAGCTGGGCACATCCATGGTTTTGTTAATAGCCTTGCTGTCTATGAATTGCCGACAATCTACCACACAGTATGTATGCTTAGGGGTGTTCTGCGTTATCTGTATGGGGAAAAGAGAATTCAGCATGATTTATGCGCGCTGGTGCCCAGGATTCGTTACAACAAAAAAGCTAAAATCCCCTCCGCATATACAAAAGAAGAAGTTGAGCGTATGATCAACAGCATTGACCGGGGAAATCAGCGGGGCAAGCGCGACTACGCATTAATCCTTTTAGCCGCTAGGCTTGGGCTCAGAGCCTCGGATATCGCCAGCTTGACATTTTCAAGCTTTATGTGGGAGAAAAACACTATAGAACTCATCCAACAGAAAACAGGGGAAGCTGTGGTGCTGCCGCTGCTTAACGATGTGGGGAAAGCTGTCATTGATTATATCCGGTACGCAAGGCCGAAATCGGACTCCAAACATTTGTTTCTAAAGCTCAACGCCCCCAATGACGTGATGTACGCCAATTCCATCCACCATACAGTCTACACAAGATTGAAAGAGGCAGGCATCCGCATCCCCCCTGGAAAAAAACACGGCCCTCATGCTTTAAGGCACAGCCTAGCGAGCGCGCTGCTTGAAAGCAACGTCCCCATGCCGACTATCTCGGAGGCGCTGGGCCATTCTGACACGGAATCCACTTCGGTATATTTGAAGATTGATGCCAAGCGGCTGAAGGCATGCGCGCTGGAAGTTCCGGAATTTTATGGCTTCATTAAAGATATGGGGGGTGTTTCTGATGAGGCCTGATGAGCAGAGTTTCTATTATGAAAGCATCTTTGCTGGGCATATGGCAGAGTTCATACGCTACAAACGTGCACAAGGGCTAAAATATACCGCTGTGCCGCTTTCCCTCAGAAGTTTTTCAAGGTTCATTGCCGCCAAAGGGACGGGGGAAATGGCTCTCAGCAAAAACCTAATCGAAGAATGGTGCAGATTAAGGGCAAACGAGAACAAGCTCACACAACGACGCCGCATCGTTGAAACAACACAATTTTTGAAGTATCTTGCCGAAAAAGGCATCCCCATTTATTTACCAAGAACGACACGGAAACCTCGGTCACAGCAAGCATTTACGCCATATATTTTCTCACCCGACGAACTGCATTGGTTTTTCCAGAAGTGCGACCAATTGACAGCAAGGGCGCCATCTTCCATGCCAACCATGCTACCCTTGATTTTCAGGGTATTGTACGGCTGTGGGCTGCGGATTTCTGAAGTTCTGAACTTAAAATACTCAGATGTTGACCTTGACGCTGGCCATCTTGTCATCCGTAAGGCAAAATTTAACAAAGACAGAATGGTTCCTTTGTCTGAATCCCTGCTAAGGCTGTTCCACAATTACAGCGCTACTGCCCACAGATCCTCTACAGATAATGATGAGTATTTTTTTGCCCATAAGGACAGTCGCCCGGTTAAAGCGGACAACGTATATTCCTGGTACAGGAAAGTCCTCTGGGCGGTCGGTATTTCGCATGGCGGCCGCGGCAACGGTCCGAGGCTGCACGACTTTCGGCACACATTTTCGGTTTACGCGATGAAATCAATGACAGACAATGGGATGGATATCTACTGTGCTCTGCCGATTCTGTCTACCTATCTCGGGCATGCCTCTGTATCTGCCACAGGCCAATATGTCCGATTGACACAAGATATGTTCCCGGAAATTGTATCAAAGGTAAGCACTATCGCAGCATTTGTGATTCCAGGGGGTGATATGATATGAAAAGGGATGCGGACTTCCCATATTATCTGAGCGGATTCCTTGCCCGGTTCCTGCCGGGAGAACTTGGAGCCAGGGAAAACACGGTTTTGTCATATAGGGACACATTTACGTTATTTCTGAAATATTGCAAATCCCATAAAAATATCCTTCCAGAAAATATGACTTTGGACAAGCTCACAAAAGAACTCGTCGAAAGCTTTCTGGTTTGGATTGAGGAAGAACGAAGCTGCGGCATTGCTACACGGAATCAGCGTCTTGCCGCAATCCACTCGTTTTGCCGCTTCATGCAGACCGAGGATGTAATACGCATAAACCAATACCAGCGGATTCTATCGATTCCCAAAAAGAAGTTCAAAGCTGGCACAGTCAATTACATGTCGCTTGAAGGCATCAGGCTTATTTTGAGCCAACCTGATACAGGAAAACTGTCTGGGCGGCGCGATTTAGCCCTGTTGAGTTTGATGTACGATACGGGCGCACGGGTACAGGAAATGTCGGATCTAACCGTTGGCGATGTCAGGATAGATGCCCCGGCAACAGTTAGAATATCAGGGAAAGGCGGAAAAACCAGGATAGTTCCGCTCATGGGGCCAACAGCAAACCTCGTTAAGCAATATATCTCCGATGCTGGCCTGTCTGGTAGTGGCAGACGATCATATCCACTGTTTGCTAACCGAGGCGGCGGCAAAATCTCCCGGGCTGGTATAAAGTATATTCTGGACAAATATGTGGAAGCAGCCAAGAATGAAAATGCCGCTGCTCTGCCAGATGTCATTTCTCCACATAGCTTGCGCCATAGCAAGGCGATGCATCTGCTCCATGCAGGGGTTAATCTTGTATATATTCGAGATATCCTCGGCCATGCGGACTTAAAGACTACTGAAATCTACGCAAGAATTGATGGGGAAATGAAACGCAAAGCGCTGGAGGAAGCATACACAAGTGTCACTCCCTCAGATGAAGTTCCCCTATGGCAACAAGACAGCGACATGCTTAACTGGCTTAAAAGTCTGGGTAAATAGCTGCAGGCAGGCGTTATGTTAAGTAAAATTGCATTGGAAGACTTACATTTGCTGATAAGCTATGCTAAGCTTTTCATAACGCACTGCTTTCCATAACCTATATTATGCGAAGCTTCGCATAACATCGGACAGATGCAAATGTATGTTAATTATTATACTCGGGAGATGATGAATGAGGGCGATAGCCTCCCCATCGGCATTATTCTCTGTGCAGACAAGAGCGATTCTGTTGTCAAATATACTTTGCCGGAGGATAATAGCCAAATTTTCGCTTCTAAATATAAGCTTTATATGCCAACAGAGGAAGAACTGAAAAGGGAACTGGAAAAAGAACAGGAATTATTGGAGACCGAAAAGTCGTTATAAGGAAGGGTAGTGACAAAATAAGTGAGAAGTAAGAAGAAAGCATTGCATTCTAGAATGATAACGGAAGCTATGAGACCAATGGAGCTTGAAAGGAATGACGGAAATGAGTTTTATCCTAATGGTATTTTTGAGTTTCATATCACTAGAATGAATGAATATATTAATCAGCATCAGGGCGAATTTAAAATAGTTAAAATTGATGTATAGTACTATTATCGCTATTTTAAGAATCCTGGTATCATTCAGATGTATGTTGAGCAAGCAGATCTTGAACGACCGGTCATTTTTGCTGAAATTACGCCGGACAGACTATACAATGGCTATCCGAGAATTGGAGATGATTACTATTCGAGAGGATACAATCTGATTAACGGCCATCACCGTATACACAAAGCGTATCAGCTAGGTATAAAGAAGATCTGGGCTTGGATACTTCCAATGGAGCAGCATTATCAATTTATGTCCAAGGGCTTCGAAAAATACAAGGAATATTGGAACGGAAAGTTAAGTCAGGTGTAAATATGAGAAAAATCATAGACGCAGCAGATTTCTTTGAACCCCATATTTTTGCAAGAGGAGAAGTAATCAGCTATTCCGATGCAATTAAGATCACACACCAGAGTTCAGACTTAATAAGTGCAATAGTCGAGGGGACAGACGATTATGATGTCCATATAATGATGGGGAATGGCGATATTGCGGATATGAACTGAAAGCAAAAAGAACCGTCCCTATTGCTTTGTAATTCCGCCAAATATACCAGAAACATATACTCTCAAAGCTATGTTTGAACACGTTTCGGGAGAAGAGAATATACTAAACGGTATTCTTGCTTTCAGGTATCTTCTCTATTTGGTCTGCGACCGTTTAATTACTGACGTGGGTCTAAATATGTTTTAAGAGATGTTTTTAAATTACCCCTTGACTCGCACACCGTGTAACGGTTTATATTTAATATCTAGGAAACAGAAAGGGAAAAAATCATGGAATTAAAAACTATAAGACAAGTTTCATTGGATTACGGTCTTTCGAGAAGAATGTTATGTTATTATGAAGAAATCGGGTTGATAAAAAGCAGTCGCAAAGATGATTATGCGTACAGGGTTTATGACGAAAATGCGATACAACGGCTCCAACAAATCATCATCTTGCGTAAGCTGCAAATTCCAGTCAAGCAGATTAAAGATATTCTCAATAACCAAAATGCCGTGGCGGTCATCGAGATATTCAAGCAGAACATAAGCGAGCTTGATGAGGAAATAACGGCTCTGTCCACCCTCAAATCGATATTGATGCGTTTTGTCGATGAGCTGCAGGAAAAAGCGGACGTATATTTGAAACTTGAGTTATTAAACGACAAAACCATGCTTGCCATTGTAAGCACTCTTTCATTTTCCGAAAATAAAATCAAGGAGAACGTATCGATGGAAGAATTAAACAAGGCAAATGAAAATTTAAACAAACTGGCGGACAAAGATGTGCGGATTGTATATCTGCCACCCATGACTGTGGCTGCTGCTTACGCAACAGGAGAGGGCTGCGAAGGTAAAGCGGTTGACATGATAACGCAATTTGTAAAAGAAAGCGGATTGCTAAAAATCAAACCCGACGCCCGGAGTTTTGGTTTTGACTGCTCTAAGGGGGCAGCAGGAATCGGAGAACCTTCGCATGTATATGAGGTGTGGGTATCCATTCCCGGCGACATAGAGATACCCGCGCCTTTAGTAAAACGAACTTTTGACGGCGGGTTATATGCCGCACATGTGTTGAGGACGTGGGACTTCCAGGACTGGCGTTTATTAAAAGAATGGGTTAATGCAAGCGATAAATATGATAATGACTGGGATTCTCCACGCTGGACATCGCCGGAAACGGTTGCGGGGCAAGGATTTGAAGAAACGTTGAATTTTTATAATTTTGTACAAAAAGGCGGTAAAATGGAAGATTTACAGCTTGATTTATTGTTTCCGATTAAGGAGAAGGGTTAAGAATAAGTTCGAAAGGTAAGGCAGATTACCTATTACAAAGAAGGAAGTGCTTAAATGGAAGATATTAAAATTGACTCATCATTATCATTCGGCGGTTATAATTGGCGTGTGCTTGACATACAAAACAATACGGCTTTGATTATAACCGAAGATATTATAGAACAACGCGCTTACCATGATGCTTATAAAGATATAACATGGGCTGAATGCGCATTAAGAAAATATCTTAATGGTGAGTTTTATGACAAATTCACCACAACTGATAAATCAAGAATAATTCCGGTATTAAATAAAAATCCTGACAATCAGTGGTATGATTCAAAAGGCGGAGCAGATACGCAAGACAGCGTATTTTTATTAAGCATTGAGGAAGTAGTGTGCAAATATTTCGGTGATAGCAGTTCAAAACTGCATAACCGAGGTAAAAATCAACGATATTGGTTTGAAAGAAAAGATGAAAATAACAGTAAGCGAATAGCAAGACTTGAGGCTAATAAAGGGGGGATTTGGTGGTGGTGGCTTAGGTCGCCCGGCCGCGTTAATGTAAAAGCCGTGTACATCCACGGTGACGGTAATATAGGTATCCAAGGCAACAATATATTGAAAGGCAACATCAGCGATGGAAAATGTACAGGCGGCGTTCGTCCTGCTTTGTGGCTAAGGTTAGAATTGTAAGTCTTGGGAACGTTTCTGCTAATCGTGACGCTGTAAAATGGAATGCAGCAAAAACAGTCGCCGAATGTTTGAATATCAATACTGAATCATTCGTTGTCTTCGGTGAAGACTATAATGATTTGGAAATGCTGATGAAATGTGGAATAGGGGTTGCAGTTAAAAGTGCGATTGATAAAGTACGCTTTGCCGCAAAGTATATCTGTGAAACAAATGATAATGACGGTGATGCCAAATGGATTGAGGAACATGTATTATAAGCATTTTCAGTGCCAAACTACTATGTAACCAGTTAAAAAAGGTTGATTTGGTAGATTAAAATAATCATTTTCATGATCATAATTGAAGGTGATTTGAAGTGGAGACCGATGTAAATCAACGGTTTTCTTTTATCAAATAGATTTGGGTTGAAAGAATATTAAAATTAATTGAAAATTTTGCAGAATAAAGCTATCAGATGAACATAAGTTTGATGGCTTTATTGTGTACAATTTGAACTTTAATTCTAGTGCAAAAACATACGCTGAAACAGGAAAGAGATGGTCTATCCAGACGGTTGTTTATGAAATATTACCAACCGCCAAGGAATTGCTAGGTCTTCATGACATCATTTGTGTCTACTCAAGGCATGTAGAGGCAGTGGCCTTGGTGGTGCGGGAGTTATAAAATAAAGTTAGATAAGCTCTGCTGTGATATAGTCAGCAGAGCTTTATGCTGTGCCTGGCACCATAGATTTAGGTTGACAAAATAGTAAAATTTAGAATAATATATTACTATTAGTAATATTACTAATAGTAATATATAGTGCTTTATTGTAGAGAGGCAGTGAGGTAGTGGATAAAATAATTTTAAGCTTGTTATTAATAAAAAGCATGACAATATATGAAATGCGAGGGTTTATTAGTCAATATTTAAGTTCTGCATGCAGCGATAGCCTTGGAAGCCTTCAAGCTGCTATTAAAAAATTGGTGGCTGCAAATCAAATTACTTATCATGAGTATGTAGATAAAGGACTAAATAAAAAGGAATATCGCATCACGGACAGGGGATTGGAAGCCTTTAAAAAGTGGATTGAAACACCTATGGATTTTCAAAAGGCAAAGAACATGGAAGAAAGTAAGTTTTTCTTTATGGGAGTTACACAGAAGAAGACAAGAAAGAAACTAATTAGAAGCTATATTGATAGTTTAAAACAAGAGCAAGAGAAGTTGCTGCACATTCAGAGTATAGTTGAAGCCACAAAGGAGAATGTAATCGAAAGAAATGTAGAACGTATCTTAAAAGATGAAGAATTACAGAAGCATATACTTCAAGTATCTATGGACGATAAACTGGAAGATACAGTTCTTAATATATATCGGTATCAGATATTTTGTTTGGAATACGGGTTAGAGAAAATACAATTTGATATTGATTTTTTCGAGAAAATATTAATCAAGGAAGAGGATAACTAAAACAATGGTTTCCCAAAACAAGTTTATTAACACTATATATAGCAAAATTGGGGGGGATAAATATTGAAGAAAATAGCTATTATTGGTGGAGGTATTGCTGGACTTAGCGCTGGGATATTTGCCCAGAAAAATGGTTTTAAAAGTATTATTGTGGAGAAACACCATACTTTAGGTGGAGAATGTACAGGTTGGGACCGCGAAGGTTGCCACATTGATGGTTGCATACATTGGTTGGTTGGGACTAAGGAAGGAACACAAATCTATGATCTTTGGAAGGCCGTGGGTGCACTGGGTGGGGTTGAGATTTATCATCCTGAGAGTTTTATGGCTGTTGAGCATGACGGTGTTACAGTACATTTCTATCAGGATCTTAATCGCCTCAAGGCAAGTTGGTTAGAGATATCGCCAGAAGACAAAGATATGATAGAGGAGTTTTGCAAGGATATAAGACAGCTGCATTCCTTTTCTATACCAGCAGGGAAGCCTGTAGATATGATGAGCATAGTTGGAAAAATAAAGTACATTCTCTCATTGAAGGATGTTGGCTCAATTATGCAGAAGTACGGAAAAATTAGTGTGAAAGAATTGGCGATGAAGTTTAAGCACCCAGCGCTGAGGGAAGCTATAGCTTCATTTATGCCAGAAGGAGACTATAGTGCAATATCTGTTCTTTTCCCGCTTGGAACCTTTACTGGAGGGCAGTCTTCTATTCCCATAGGAGGCTCCAAGGCACTGGCTCAGCGTATGGTGGAGAAGTATCTTTCATTAGGTGGTATAATTGAGACTTCCTGTGAGGTTGTTGAAGCTGATATTCAAGGAGAGAAGGTAAGAAGCATTAAGTCCAAAGGAGGCAAAGTCTTTGAGGCAGATTACTTTATTGCTGCCTGTGATGCTAAGGTGTTATATGAGCAGCTGCTGAAGGGACGTTACCGTGATCTAGAATTTCAGAAAAGGTATGATAATCCTAATAGGTATCCTTTGGCATCTAATATTTATATAGGAATAGGATATGAAGGGATAATGAGTGATATCCCACGTACTCTTAAATTCCCTGTACAATCTCTGGATATTAGCCAAAATCAGAAACCAATAGAGTATTTGCAGATGACACACTATGGTTATGAGCCTGATTATGCTCCAAAGGGTCATACTGTGATAACCATAGCTATTAATCAATTTGAGCCAGAGCTAGAAGCATGGGAGCTGCTAGTAAAGAATAAGGAAGAATATAACAAAGAAAAGGTACGAATTGGAGAAACAGTAATTCTTGCAATGGAAACTCGTTTTCCGAATATGAAAGGAAAACTTAAATTACTTGATGTGGCTACCCCACAAACCTATGTACGATACTGTAATGCTTACCGTGGTGCATTTATGGCCTTTTGGCCGACTATAACTGGAAAGTCACTTATACATAAAGGTTATATTAAAGGACTTAATAATATAGTATTAAGTGGACAGTGGCTGCAGCCGCCCGGAGGGCTCCCAACAGCTATTATTACAGGCAAGGACACAATTATGCGGCTTTGTAAGAAGGAAAAACAGTCGTTTATAGAGTAGCTACATGACAGGCCAATCAAAGACATCCGAGAGTATAGCAATAAGTCAATAGTTATATGGAACAGGATGTATATATTAAAATCATTGGAGGGATATGAGTGTTCAAGTACATAATTAACAACGATATAGAATTAAAGTTGCCTAATGAGTCTCATGCAGAAGAATTGTTTCAACTGATAGATAATAGCAGGGTCATTTAAGTAATTGGTTACCTTAGGTCAGGTCGACTAAAGATGTTGATACAATAGCCTCTTTTGTAAGAGGAACACAAGAGCAATATGGCTCCAACCTTGGTTTAAGGCGATTATTATGTATAAGGGCAATTTCGCAGGACTAATTGGCTTTAACAATGTTGATTGGGAAAGAAAGTGCACATCAATTGGTTATTGGTTAGGCGAATCATTCCAAGGTAAAGGAATAATGACAAAGGCATTAGAGACATTTATTAATTATGCGTTTAGCACTATGCATCTTAATAAGATTGAAATTCCAATAGCTGAAGAGAACAATAGAAGTCGGGCACTTCCAGAAAGATTCGGCTTCCAGGTTGAAGGAACAATAAGAGATGCAGAATGGTTATATGACAGGTACGTAAACCATGTCATGTATGGATTGTTAAAACATGAATGGAGCGCTAGGCAGTAACAAGTTTAGGCTAGATGAGTAAGTGGCAAGCACCCAGTTTGTTTAAAGCTAAGATAAGAGCTATCTAAAATTAGAACTTCACCTTAAGGCCGAGTGGCGTCGTGAGTGCGGAACGTTTGGTGAAACCACACGCAGAATTTGCCGCGCCTCCATGGCAGAATTAACTTACATACAGGGGGTAACTATGAAAAGACAGAATGAAATACAATATATAGTCGATAAGTTTTATGAAATTATATCCGGAGAAGCAGGTGAAGAAAGAAAGTGGAATGAGTTTAGATCTCTATTTCTTTCTGGTGATTCCTCTTTAGCACCTGTGAAGTTTAACGTAGGGAAAGAATGTATTATACAGCGTTTTGATGTTGAATCATATATTGCTCGCTTAAATAACTTCCTGATTAACAATGACTTCTATGAGTATGGATTTAATTATGAAATAAAAGAAATAGATAGTATTGCACATGTATATAGCGAATATGAAGCAAAAAGAAAAAAGGAAGATAAAGAAATAATTAAACGTGGAATAAATTTAGTCCAATTAGTCCATGATGGACAGGCATGGAAGATTCATAGTATGTTGTGGCAAGATAAATAAGAAATATAATTAACTATATGATTGGGCTGGAAACTTAAGGAACTGACACCAGTGCCAGCTTTGGCTACGAGGGGCGTGTGGCATCACCTAACAATACACCCTCGTTGACAGGGTAAAATAGTTTATCTACATCCACTTGCCCACACCTCTTCAACGGATAAGCGCTAGAGTGTATGGCTTAGAGGTCCGTTTCAGAGTCGTCGTGAGTGCGAAACGATGCCAGATACCAAATCTGGAAGTATATGGTACGACCATTGGAAATATACCCTGCCACCAAGGGGATAATAGCTTCGAACGACATCATTTTTGTCTCCTCAAGGCACGTTGAGTGTATAATTCTGATGACGTATTGTGGTGACAGGGGGAAATAAGGCTGTATTACCACAAGATGCTGTGGTTTCAGAGCGAAAAATGGGCAGAAATTAGGCTTAAAAACGCCCAATTTTTGCCTTGATTTTTAGGCAAAAATATAGATGACATAGGGGATTTTTGATAATAACAGATGCTAATAGAGGTGATTAAATGGAAATACCTAAAGAAGAAAAAAGAAAGCTTAAGACATTTCAGTTAAATAATAAAGAGGACTTCATCTATTATCTATATCAGCTCATTTGCAGATGTTATAAAATTTTGAAGCGACAAGATAGATATTTAAATAAACTGAAAGTTTATATCGAAGATGTACAGCGGAAAAATATTTTAAAGAGAGCAGAAGTAATAGATGTGCCGTACGAAGATTATAGTGATTTTTTGGCTTTGCAAGGACATATAGAAACACACTTATTAAATACTGTTGGTGACCTACAGGGCAGTTCAATGTCATATTATAAATTTAGAGATTTAATTCAAAAGAAAAAGAAGAAAAAAACTTTGCCTTTTGAAATGAGAGAAATCGAAGATGGCATTCTTAAAATCTTGGTTGGTTTTAATAGAGCCAGAAATTTTCAGAATCACGAGCCTGAATCGTTAATAACTGCCGAGGCAAAAATGGTTGAAGAAAAGCATTTATTACCGATTGAATATAATCCAATTCAAATTATAAATTACGAAACTTGTACATTAGAATTTTTAGCAGATATGTATAAATCATATAAAGAACTAAATAATGGAGCTAATAAAGTGTTTGAAAGTATGATGTTGGATTATGAATTTTTGTTGGGAACTAAGGTTGAGATAATAGATGTTATT
>LOES01000254.1 GCA_001515955.1 Clostridia bacterium BRH_c25
TTCACATCATATAATAATGCTACCATATAGTATTATTATTTAAAAGCAAAACTATATTGAGCGCACAAAAGAAATTATATTAGATTGAACGCACAAAAGTATTTACATTGGGCAAAGTGCGAATTCAATAACAATTAAGGAAACATTTACGCGAAATCTGAATTAAGAATGTAAAATGTTTTTCGCGAAATATATAGGTGTAATGCAAAATATGTAACAAGCTATTCATATAAATAATAATTGAACGGTTTTCACTTGTTGATATCAAGCAAAAACCGTTCTTATTAAAACCGCAAGCAACATAGACAGAAAAGCTATCACAGCGTTCAATACATATGTAAGCCTTCTGCCGGCAAAGCTGCAGCGGCATACTGTTCCCAGCCTGTCATACAGGCTGCCGCAGTCTGCGATACTGCCGTCAAGGCAGCCGTTCACCATGTCATACAAGTCCTTGGGAAAACTGCACCTTCTTAACCGATCCACAACTCTCTCAAGCTGCTCTTTCTCCGGATTGATGTCCTTGTTCAACAGCATGGATACCAGTAGTATTATAATTGCAAAAACCTGGTAGGATAAGTCCGCTGTCCTGCTGCCGGCATTCCAGTTGCTCCTGTCATACATCGGTGTGTATTCCTTGACTCTCTCGCCTATGGGAGTGATGCTCCCCAAGTCGATAAGTCTTATAATCCCGTTCCTTTTGTCAACCATTATGTTTTCATATTTAAGATCGGTATATACATACCCCTGATCATTTATTTCCTTCAATACCTTTGCTACTATCCTGACAATATCAAGCTTATTTCCAAAGGTCAGCTTCTCTTTTGAAAGTGCATCCCTCAATGTATATCCTTCGATATATTCCATAATAAAGAAATGATAAACCTTATTGTTCTTCTCATAGTCATCAAGCTCATATACCTTTGGAGTGAAGCACATGGGACCGAGCTTCACCAGGCTGCCGTATTCTTTTGTGATACTTACCAGATCCCGGCCGGTTTTCATTGCGAAGCTTTCCCCATTATCATCAGTTACCAGATATATTTCTCCTATACCGCCTGCACCGAGCTTTCTCAAAACAGTGTAGGTTTTCCCACTCCATCGGCCCCTGATACTCTCATATTTGCTGCTATACATAGTGCTGCAAAGCTTCAAATCCCTCTGAAATATCGGTACCGCACACTTCGTAGTACTGGTACAGCATCTCACAGGCCTTAAGTATTGCAGGTCCCGTAGGTGTGCCTCCTCCGGATCTTAATGCTTCGAGCTTCTGCCTGAGTGTGTCTATTTCGTTGGTAAATCCGCAGATAATGCTGCTGCCTGCTTCTTCTCCGGGGTAGGCTATAACGGCAATACTGCTGCTGCCTTTCCTGCCCTGAAGGCTCTCCAAAAGCTCCACTACACTCCTTTTGGCAATGGAAAGCCTGTCTCGCATGCTTCCGCTGGTATCAAGAACAACAATACATTTCAGGTTAATATTCTCCCCATAATTCTCAATAAAGTCTACTATCTTCAGCCTTGATTTTGGCTCAAGATTCTCTATTTCTTCTCCAATTATGACCTTGAGCTGCCGGCTCACTATCTGCTCTATTGTCCTTTGGGCAGTTTTGTGGGTGAGATTCTGTATAGTTCTGCTCAAATCCTCTATGTGAGTATAATCGCATAGCCCTCCTCCAGCTTTTGCGATTTCCTCCACTTCTTCAATGTCCTTTTCATCACTGCTGTTTCTAATGTTTATAACACCTATGGTGCTTACAGTTATACCTGCGTCAAATGCTCTCTTTGCAGCCTCAACAGGACTGATTCCTGTATTTGATCTGCCGTCGGTAACAACTATGATCTGCTTTATTTCGCCGCTCTCAATTAGTGTTGTCATCATTAAACCTCCTTGCCTGGTAAAATATTCAACATTCTACTATTAATTTATTTATAATTTTTTCCAAAAAAGGAGGTTATTATTCAATATTAATATTACATGGCTTCCCATATCTTCGCAGCCATTACGGTCATATCATCCGGAGCCACTCCGCCGTTTGCATCCAGGCAGCTTTGAAGTATTTCATCCGCCAGTCTCTGTGGATTTCTTGTATTAGCATTCATTATCACTTCCGCCAGCCACCTTTCCTTATCCACTATATCCTTGTTGCAGTCTAATACTCCATCAGTAACCATAACTACAAAATCACCATCTCCGAGCTTCTTCTTAACAAGCTCCACATCAATATTACTGAGTATCCCTACAGGAAGAGTGCCTGTCCTTATAACCTGCACACCATCTTCATTCTTTATAAAGGTGGATACTGCACCTACCTTGACAAATTCCACCTCTCCGGTATATTGATTAATTACAGTCATGTCTATTGTCGAATAGGTTTCTTCATTTGACTTCAAAAGCATCATTGAATTTATGGCCTTCAAAGCCACATCCTTGTCAAAACCGGCATATAGAAACTTCTCCAACAGAGTTATGGTAGTATTGCTTTCCAATGCAGCCTTTGGTCCGGCTCCCATACCGTCGCTCAAAGCCAGCATGAATTTCCCGTCCTTAAGCTCTATAAAGGAATAATTATCCCCTGATACAGTTCCAGACTTATTCATTCTTGAAATACCTGTAGCAATCTGGTATCGGTGCGCTTCCTTAAGTTTGATGCTGCATATGCTGCTATGTATCAAATCGCATATCATATCCTTCTTGTTGAACTTTTTCCCTGTTATCCTGTTAACAGCCGGAATAATGCTCCTTATGCATTCACGCTTTCCCCCACAACTGTCCATTCTTATATCGATATCCAGTGCATCTGCGGCTCTTGTTACAATCACATCCTTCACCCTTACTGCCTCACTATCCAACCCTACCATGATAAGCTCCTCCATATCCCTGTCAAAGTCTTCATCCATGTCAATTCTTAAAGCCAGGTCAGATACCACTGCAGATACCTCCTTCAATTGATCGCTTACCAGCAATCTGCTTTCATTCATTTTTTTCTTCCAGCTAAGTCCATTTCTGTACATGTCGTAGTAGTATCTAAGCCCTTCAGCTATTTCCTCAGGCTTCAGGCAGCGCTCCTTAAAAGCTTTAAAACCATCATTCCTCTTCGGATCCCCCCCATTTTCTATTGTAGTCAACAGATTGAAAAGGTACTGATAGCTCTTGTAGAAATCCCTTTTCCAGCAGTTGCTGCCTAACCCGCAGCCTGAACAGGTCTTTCCCACAACCTGATCGATTATCTGGGCTGCATCAGTCTGGGAAAAGTAACTGCCTTCCTGCACTGTTTCCTTCAATGTATCAGCAAGGGATCTATATACTCCCGAAAGCTCGGAAAGTCTGTCGATTGTATGCTCCTTCACCCTCATACTGTAGGATCTTTCCTTGAGGTACTCCCCTGCAATAACCGTTTTATACCCGGAGAGTCTTTTTATCAAGCTTGTGGGAATAACGACAAACAGCATTGATGCGGCAAGTATCTCATAAAACCTTATCAGTACCTCTGTGGAGCCATTTATATAAAAGGTCATAAGAGCATTGCTTATTATAAAGCCCAGGGGACAGCCAAAACGGCCGAGATTCTTCAGCAGTCCGCACATCATGCCGCAAAGTCCATAAACCCCTATGGCGGAAGGAAGGATAGACCCCGAAAGAGCCTGCACTATACCCATGATAATGCCAACTGCTGCTCCGGTGCCTGTATTTCCAAGATAAGCAAAAATCATGATTATAAAAATTATGAAAATATTTTTAACTGAAAGACCTGCAATAAAAAACTCGGCTCCAACAAAGCAAAATGCTGCCATTATTGTAACAGCTACTACCTCTTCTGCGGACAGCAGCCTTCGATTCTTGTAATTTTTGATAATAGGAATTGAGCAGTCATAGATAAATATGAGTACAGCGATTAGAATCGATTCAATAATTATCATTAAAAGATCATACAAATAGTAATTCTGGACATAAAAAATAAAATATCCTGCTGCAAAGTTGGCTAATGCTGCAGCAATTGATACTGCCAGCTTTTTATTAGCTTTAATCTTATGGGACGCTACATACATAAGGATGAAAACAAGAGATGTAAAAAGGTATTTAAGCAGTATTCCCTTCTCTCCCACACTTAGCACCCCAAGCAATATGCTTGTCCCTATCACAAACAGATTCAGCTCCTGAATCATTGCTGCTGCCATGAAAGCAATACTAAACGGGTTCAGAAAGTCCAATATAACTGCTCTGCCCAATAGAAGCCCAAGGATTCCCAATATCACATACAGTTTGAAATTGCTGTTTATGAAAAATTCCATGGTGTGCTTCAGCTTCCCATGCTTGCTTGTAACACTTTGATTCGATATTGTTGCCAATTCAGCCACCACCTTTATGTTTCGCATTAAATCCTTCATCCTCGGATTGCCGTATAAGAATTCTAACACAAGGGATTCGAATAATTTGTCAGGTTAGGTGCCTTCCATTGGAAAACTTTTAGACAAGGGTGAGGAATTTTTGACATTTGAAGTGTTATATGTTCAAGATAAGACAAATCAATGCTTTAGGTACAATAATCTTTAGTCAGTAATTGGCGCTCTAAGGACGTAGGCAAAAAAAACTCAGACCAATACAGAATACGAAATCGTACTTTCGTACTTCTGTATTGGTCTGAGTTCATAAACATCTAATTGTAGATTTTGGTTTTATGTATATAGGTTGCATTAAAGAAGTTTCAAGGAAGAATTAGGCAACCTATGAAATCAAGGTATATGCTTTTGCAATATTTGAATTTCGATGTAAGATGTTTATTGCAAAACATATAGGTTAAGCACTAACTGCTAGTTCCCTTTGATATATGGAATACCTAACTGTGCAGGAACATTGAAATTCTTTCTTGATACAGTCAGAACAATAGTCAATATATATGGAAGCGCAATAAACAATTCATTTGGGAAGTATTCTCCTCCCCCTATGGACTGCATATAGATTGCGATTGCTTCTGCAAATCCGAATATGACTGCACCTACCGCAGCACCCTTCGGATTCCAATTACCCAGGAAACATATTGCGAAGGCTATCCATCCGCGACCGCCGATAATATTGTTCGTAAACATACCCAAATAGCCAACTGAATAAAATGCCCCTGCAAGTCCTCCAAACAGACCTGCCACCAGGACAACCGAAAACCGGACCTTATTGACATTAATGCCCGCAACGTCAACCGCCTCCGGATTCTCTCCCGTAGAGCGGATCATCAATCCGACAGCGGTGTGGTACAATACAAAATAAGAAACAGGTATAATAAGATACACGATATAAGTTAAAATATTTTGTTCAAAAAAGATTGTTCCGATAAAAGGTATATCGGATAGTACCGGTATCGGAATTTTACCAAGGGGATTGATTTTCAGCGGAGAGGTGGGCACTCCAAACAGCACTCTTTGAAAATAAGTACAGAATCCGGCTGCCAGAATATTAATTGCCGTACCTGTTACAACTTGATGCTGCTTTAAGAAAATACATACAAAACCATAAATCGCAGCTGCTATTGCTCCGAACAGCATAGCCGTCAATATGCCGATACTTACACTTCCCGTTATATAGGTACCTACAAACCCTCCCCAGGCTCCCATGAGGAAAATACCTTCTATTGCTGTAACCATCATTCCTGATCGTTCTGCAATAACCTCGGCAATCGAACCTAATAATAGTGGCGTACTCATCATTAATGCACGACTTAATAGATTTGTTATCATTTCCCCACCGCCTTCTGCAATTTAAGCTTTTCTCTTCGATTCTCATTATAGGCTCGGAAGAAATACGCAATAATAACAAAAATCATTACAAATCCCTGCATCAAATCCACAATACTGGACGGAACATTGACTCCCGGCATTCTCCCCATCAGATTGCCTATCACACTAATTGCACCAAACAGAATAGAAGCAAATATTATTCCAATGGGATTTGCATTGGCTAATATTGCAATACCCAGGCCTGCAGCACCGATCCCCGTATTAAAATTCTGAATAAGCATATGCTGTACGCCATTGACTTCTGTAAATCCTGCCATTCCTGCCAGGGCACCGCTTATAAAAAAAGTAATTATGTATATTTTTTTTGAATTAATTCCGGACAGCTCTGCCGCTTTTGCATTGCTTCCAACCGCACGTATTCTATAGCCAAGGGGCGTTTTATAAAGCAAAACCCAGATGCCCACTGCTACCAGTATCGCAAGCAGAAAACCTACATGCAGACGTGTTCCTTTCAACAGGTTGGGTATCCAGGCTTCTCTTGTAATCGCGTCTGTTTGGGGATATTCCCCTTTTGTCTCCTTTAGGAATGTTCTCAATAAGTAATTATTGAGTGACAACACAACATAGGTTGACATCATGCTTACCAAGAATTCATTTGCATTATAGCGCGCTTTAAGAAAACCAATCAGAGCTCCGACCATTCCTCCTGCAAGCAGAGTAAGTATGCATACAATTATCAAAAGTATAACCGTAGGAACTCTTCCTTCCAATTTTAAAGATACAGCAATTGCAACAATTGCCCCCATGTAGAATTGTCCTTGTGCGCCTATGTTGAATAAGCTTGCTTTATATGTAAATGCGAAGGCCAGTGCGGTAAATATAAGGGGGGTAGCTTTTAAAAGCACATCTCCCATGGTATATTTGTCAGTTAACATGGTAATAATTGCAGCTCTAAAAACTGTAACCGGGTTAATATCAATAATGATAAGCATTAGTCCGGTTATAACCAAGCCGGCAGCAATGGCTAAAAAGTTGGTAATAATCATGTCTCTTATTCTGGCATTCATTTTTTTACCTCACTTTCTACAGTATATCCGGCCATAAGCAGTCCGATTTTTTCTGTTGTCAATTCACCATTCCGATATATGCCCATTAAAGAACCCTTGTAGATTACAGCAATTCGATCACTTAGCTCAAATATTTCCGAGAGTTCTGTAGATACAAGCAAAACACTTTTTCCCTTTTTTCGCTCATCCAGAATTGAAGTGTGAATGTTATTGATTGCACCGAGGTCGAGCCCTCTGGTTGGTTGGTTTAATACCAGAAGCTGACTTCCATTGTCTACCTCTCTTGCTAAAATCACCTTTTGTTGATTGCCCCCGGATAATCCCTTTGCCTCTGCATCCGGCCCCGGAGCCTTTATTTTATATGCGGCAATTGCTTCATTGGTATACGCATCTAATTTCTTTTTATCAATCAAACCATTGTATTTCCATTTTTTATCATAGCTTGTTCTCAGCATCATATTTTCTGATAATGTCATATTCAGAATCATGGCATCCCTGTGACGGTCAACAGGCGCATACCCGATTCCTTTAGCGATTCTTCCTCTAATGGATGTATGTGTTATATCTTCGCCATTTAAATAAATGTGGCCTTCTGTTGCCTTCAATGCTCCACAGATCACTTCACATAGTTCTTCCTGACCATTTCCGCTGACTCCGGCAATACTAAAAATTTCCCCGGCACATATCTGAAATGATATATCCTTTAATATGGGCAAGTGACCTTTATTGTGTACCATAACATGATCTAATTCAAGCTTGACCTCTTTTTCCAACTGGTGATCTTCATTTTGCCGTTCCACCGGAATAATATCCTCTCCGATCATCAGACGGGATAATTCTTTTTTATCTGTTTCTGAAGCTTTTAAGTCTCCACAAAGCATACCATTTCTCATGACAATAATTCGATCGGCAACCTCCATCACTTCTTTCAGCTTATGGGTAATAAAAATGACCGAGTTTCCCTTCGCTGTATATTCCTTGACAAATTCCATCAACTTATCCGATTCTTGTGGTGTTAATACCGCGGTAGGTTCATCCATGATCAATAGCTTTGCATTCAAGTACAATGCTTTCAGTATCTCCACCTTCTGCTGCACTCCAACTGCCAGCTCACTAATTTTTGAATCTACCGGAACTTCAAATCCATATTGTATGGCTAAGTCCTGTACTTCTTTTTTACAAGCATCATAGTCTATCTTACCATGTACATTACCAAGTATAATATTCTCGGTAACAGTATGCGTAAGAACCAATGAAAAATGCTGTTGTATCATTGAGATACCCAAGCTCATAGCGTCTTTGGGGGAGTGGATCTTTACTTCCCTTCCCTCCATAAGGATCTGGCCCTCATCTGCCTTATACAATCCATAAAGGATTTTCATGATGGTGCTCTTTCCCGCTCCGTTTTCACCTAAAATAGCCAATACTTCACCACGCTTGATAGAAAAAGAGAGGTCTCTATTTGCTATGACCCTGGCAAAATATTTGGATATATTTCTCAATTCAAAAAAAGGGACATCCACTATCAGCGTCCTCCTCCACCCTAATCTATTAAAAACGAATGGCGCTCAAAATGAGCGCCATTCTACAATTTATTCGGCAAACATTTTTGTCAGATCCACTTTACCATCTTTAAAATCCTTAATGCCGGCATCAACTGCGTCTTTAATCTCTTGGGAAATGTTATCTGTATAAACAGTTGCAAAGATACCTTCTTTGATTCCTGCCTCATGTACCATATTTCCGCTTAAGTCACCGGCCATGTATTGTTCAACAGCCCATATGTAGAACTTCTCGAAATCAAATACAACAGACGCTACAACTGTATCAGGATCGATTGTTGTCTGGTCGCTTGAGAAACCGATAAACTTTGCTCCTTTAGCTTTTGCTGCTTCAATGCTTCCCAGCCCTACTGCATTGGCATATACAAATAAAGTATCAGCCCCATTGTCAATCATCTGTTCTGCCATCTGCTTGCCAAGAGCTACATCATCCCAGCTGTTTGCATATGCTCTGACAGCCTTTGCACCTGTAATGTTACGTTTACCTGCAATAGCAACAGAGTTCTTCTCATACACATCCAACAAATGCTCCATTGGTTTGTTTGGAAATCCTCCGATTGTAGCAAAATTACCATTTTCTGTTACATATCCGGCAATAATGGATGCTATATAACTGGCCTCATACTCTTTGGGGAAAATCGGCGCAACGTTATTTCCATTTGATGCGGAGCCATTTACAGCACAGAAGGTAGTATCCGGATAATTTGGTGCTACAGCTGCAACTGCCTCATCAAATTGTGATCCGGCTGCCATAACTAAATCATAGCCTCTTTCAGCATATTCACGGAATGTTGATTCAAAATCAGCCGCTTGTACATTTTCTACATATTCCATCTTGGTCCCCAAGGTCTCATTGGAGGCCACCAGGCCGGCATAGTTTGTTGCATTCCAGCTTTGGTCATTGATCGGTCCCGGTAAAATCAATACAATCTTATAGCTTGCAGCGTCCTTCTCAGAGCTTTTTTCAGCTGCAGAGCCTGGGGTTGGATTCGATTGTTCAGGCTTAGGGCTGCAAGCACCTAAAACTGCAACACTTGAAATAACCATGATTACCACCAATAGAAAGGAAATCCTTCTCTTCATACATACTCCTCCTTCACTTGATTGCATTTGTTATTATTGATTATATTCAATCCGAACATTGAATCAAACCTTCTAGATTACTATTTTATCCAATATATTACTGGATTTCATGAATAAAGGGCAAAAACCATATTTAACAGTCCTTTGCCCTTTTAAATCAATTCGGGTTTTTACTATTTCTATATTCCAGAGGAGTAATTCCATACAATTTTTTAAATGTGCTGCTGAAATATTTAGCATTTCTGAATCCAACCAGGTCTGCCACATCAGTAACTCTGTATTCAAGTTGAGCTAAATACATTTTAGCTTTATCTCCACGGTATTTATTGATATATTGTGATAAATTTTTACCTGTGTGTTTTTTGAATAATTCACAAAGATAATTGGGAGTAATAAATAATTCCTCTGCCATATTTTTCAATGCTATTTTGTTCTTATAGTTTTTTTCTATATACTGTATTGCGTTTAAAACAATCAGATTGGTTACCTTCGGTTCCAATGAATCCGGTTTGCATTCAAGCTCCTGCACCAGCTTTTCTTCAATGGATTGTACGGCAGCAATAAGCTCTTTGGGGTCTGTAGGCTTTGTCAAGTATCTGATTACTCCAAATTCAATTGCTCTTTGGGCAAAAGAAAAATAACTGTATCCGCTTAGAATAATAATGCTTATATTATTATTTTTTTGTCTGATATTCTTTATTAGCTCCAATCCTGATATTTCCGGCATTTTTATGTCGGTAATCATTACATCGGCTTTATGCACATCTAAAAACTGCAAAGCTGTCTTTGCTTCTTCAAATACTCCAGTCACATTCCAGCCCTCATGAGAAGTCAAAAGTTTTAGTAAACCATTGCGTATTTTTGGTTCATCATCAACTATGACAATATTCATGCGCTTCCTCCATTTATTCCTTTTGGTATCATAATCATAATCTTTGTTCCAACTCCATAGGTACTTTCTATCTTTAATTTATATTTATCTCCATAGTGCAGCCGGATTCGTCTATCCACATTTCGAACACCAATGCTCGTATAACTATCATCAATATTTTGAGCCGATTTTAATTGATTCAACTTATCCTCATTCATACCTTTTCCATCATCTTCAACTATGATTGATATAAATTCCTGTGATTCTCCAGCTCTAATCCATACTGCCCCACCTTTATTGCAGGGTTCAATTCCATGTGTAATTGCATTTTCCACCAATGGCTGAAGAATTAATTTAGGTACTAGAAAACTCTTAATAGAGTCCTGTAATTCAATTTTATAGTCTAGTCTTTCCTCCAGCCGGTTCTTCTGTATCCGCAGATAGCTTAGTACATATTTAAACTCTTCTTCCAGGGGTACAAAGGAATTCTTCTTATTAATACTGTATCTCATCAGATTCCCTAAAGAAATAATAATTTCACTAATCTCATGCTCTCCCTTGTTAATCAGCATCCAATTAATAGAATCCAGAGTATTGTATAGAAAGTGGGGATTGATCTGTGTTTGAAGGGCTTCAAGCTCAGCATTCCTCTGAGCTATTCTCTCCTGATATACCTCTTTAATCAAGGTATTTATTTTATTAATCATAAAATTGAATGAATTGATTAATTTACCAATCTCATCCCTTCTTGAATTAGGAATATGCAGCTCAAAATTTCCATTCATTACGGATTGCATGGCAGCCGATAACCGATTAATCGGTTTTGTCATTGTATAGGAAATGATCATGATAAATATAGAAACCACTATAGTGCTTATAACCACTATATATATAATTGAGTTTTTTAAAACTTCAAATTGCGGAAATATTTTACTTATAAAAACTACAGAATATGTATTCCACCCGGTAACTCCGTTATACTGTCCGCACACATAATATTTATTACCATTCCATTCTAATTCGAACTTTTGTATCCCCTTCTTAAAATTAGCATCTATTTGGCTGAACCAGCTATTATCCACGTTTTTATTGCTGCATATAATATCTCCCTTTTTATCCACAATAAAGGTGTACTGGTTTTGAAAGTTGCTCTGATTACCAAGTAACAAGTCGCTAAAGGTTCTTGATTCGAGCTCAATTACCAACACCCCAAGAATCTTTGAAGCATCCTTTTCAGTTATGGCTCTTACTACAGAGATTACACGGTTATTGCTGTTTTTTTTCTGGTATACACTATTAGCAGCTCCAAGCCAAACTACCTTGCCAATATTACCTCTGGCAGCCCTATCATAATCTGCCAATTGGGTTTTATCCATTGCCCCTGACGTATTTTTGCTGCTCGAATACATTATATCAGAGCCATTTATAATCATTATGTTTGAGATTGCTTCGAAAGAGCGTTCTAAACTATCAAAGTATTCCTCTATGTAAGTTGTTTGATTAACCTGAACAAGCCCGGCGTTTTCCAAATCAAGGATATCCCGAATAATTTGGCTTGAGGATGTACTATCCGCTAATTCTATTATTGATCGTACTTTTACATTAATGTTAATATCTATCCTATTAATGGTATCTGCCATCTCGCTCTTCTTATTCTTCATTACAATATCCCTCGCATCAGAATAAGAGTAAAAACCAATTAGTGTTCCTTGAATAATAATAGTTACCACAAAAATAAATATTAATTTTACCCGAAACGTTAGTTTTTTCATATATTTTCCTCTTAAAACACCAAATAGGTACAGCAAAAGCCATACCTCCAAATGTTTATGTTTGTATTATTTAGCCTTTACTGCTATTCCTCTGCTATAACCGTAGTTTACCACCCTTAAAAATGAATTGCAACAAAAGCACAATTTTATTTAGTCATACTAAAAAATATTTTTTTGGTATGCTAATTTTTTTTGCATAAAGGTATTGAAATAATATTTTTTTGTGCTATTATTTGCATATAAGAAAATACCGATCGCGAAAGGAATTTTGTAATGCATTACTCATTAACCCATTTAAAACAAGTAGCTCATGGCATCGCACAACAATTTGGCCAAAATTGTGAGGTTGTCATACATGATTTGACTTCGGATGATTTGGAGAACACCATTGCTTATATTGAGAATGGACATGTAACTCACCGGCAAGTCGGTGACGGACCTTCCCATGTAGTTTTAGATGCATCTAAAAAGGATATATCCAAATTGGAAGACCGTCATGGATATTTGACCCGTACCCAGGATGGCAGGATTCTGAAGTCATCTACCATGTATATACGCGGAGATGATAACAAAATTCGCTATATTTTATCCATTAATTATGATATTACCGGGCTTTTGGCGTTGGATAACGCGGTAAAAACACTTATTTTCACAGAATCAAAAGAGAAAGCCCCGGAAAGGATTACTCAGAATGTCAATGACTTGCTGGACGATCTCATTGAACAGTCTGTTGCTCTTGTTGGAAAACCGGTAGCACTTATGACGAAAGATGAAAAAGTGGCCGCAGTTCAATTTTTAAATGATGCAGGTGTTTTTTTGATAACAAAATCCGGTGATAAAGTATCCAAATATTTCGGAATTTCAAAGTATACATTATATAGCTATATTGATGTAAACAAAGCAGGTAAATAAGGAGGAGTTTATAATGGAATTTAATGAAATCAAAAATGCCGCACAAGGTTATGAAAAGCAAATGACCAAGTTTTTGAGGGATTTGGTGCGTATTCCGGGAGAAAGCACCGGAGAGAAAGGTCACATTGACCGTATCGCTGAGGAAATGAAGACTGTCGGCTTTAACAAGGTTGAAATTGACCCGATGGGCAATGTACTTGGCTATATGGGAACCGGAAAGACTTTGATCGCTTACGATGCACATATTGATACAGTAGGCATAGGCAACAGAGCAAACTGGGAATTTGATCCATATGAAGGTTTTGAAACAGAAACTGAAATCGGCGGGCGCGGAACCTCTGACCAGTTGGGCGGTATTGTATCTGCCGTATACGGTGCTAAGATTATGAAGGATTTGAATCTTATAAGCGATAAATACACCGTATTGGTAACCGGTACCGTTCAGGAAGAAGATTGTGACGGACTTTGCTGGCAGTATATCATAAATGAAGATAAAACAAGACCTGAATTCGTTGTAATTACAGAGCCTACAGACGGTAATATCTACCGTGGACAACGTGGACGTATGGAAATCCGCGTAGAGGTTCAGGGTATCTCCTGCCATGGCTCTGCTCCGGAACGCGGAGACAATGCAATCTACAAAATGGCCGACATATTGCAGGAAGTTCGTGCTCTAAACGATAGATTACATTTTGATCCATTCCTTGGCAAAGGTACACTTGCGGTATCAGAAATCTTCTCTACTTCACCCTCCCGTTGTGCCGTTGCCGATATGTGCGCCATCTCCATTGACCGCAGATTAACAGATGGAGAAACTTATCAGTCGGCATTGGAGGAAATCCGTAAATTGCCTTCTGTTCAGAAATACAAAGCAGAAGTCTCAATGTACAAGTATGACAGACCAAGCTATACAGGCCTCGTATATCCGACAGACTGCTACTTCCCTACCTGGGTAATACCTGAAGACCATCCGGCCACCCAAGCTATTGTAGGTGCCTACAGAGGAATGTATGGCGAGCCTTTAGTTGACAAATGGACTTTCTCAACCAACGGGGTTTCTATAATGGGGCGTTATGGAATCCCTTGTATCGGCTTTGGTCCCGGAAAGGAAGCACAAGCTCATGCACCAAATGAAAGAACCTGGAAAGCAGACCTGGTAAAATGCGCTGCTGTTTATGCCGCAATGCCGGCAATATATTGTAAATAAAAGGAGAGAATAAATTGAATAAAAAAAGAATTGTCATTGCATTAGGCGGTAATGCTCTCGGTAATAATCTTGCCGAGCAGATGGAAGCAGTCAAAATCACCGCCAGATCCATCGTTGATTTAATCAGTGAAGGCAATCAGGTAGTCATCTCCCATGGAAACGGACCGCAGGTCGGAATGATCAGCAACGCAATGACAGAGCTTAGCAGGGTTGATAAAAGCCAGCCCCTGATTCCTCTTTCAGTTTGTGTGGCAATGAGCCAGGCTTATATCGGATATGATCTGCAGAATGCACTTCGTGAAGAATTAAAAAACAGAAATAAAGATATTCCTGTCATGACAATGGTTACACAAGTCCGTGTGGATGCTTCTGATCCCGCTTTTGACAATCCCACAAAGCCAATCGGCCAGTTCTTGACCAAAGAAGAAGCGGATGAGATTGCCGCCAAGCATGGCTATATAATGAAAGAAGACTCCGGCAGAGGTTACAGACGAGTGGTAGCCTCTCCGAAACCGGTGGAAATCATTGAAATAGATGCAATCAAAGCTCTGGTTGATGCAGGTCAGGTAGTCATCGCCGCCGGTGGCGGTGGAATTCCGGTAATGCTTAAGGGAACCCATTTAAAGGGTGCACATGCAGTAATTGATAAAGACTTTGCAAGCTGTCTTTTAGCACAAGAATTAGATGCCGACTATCTTATTATTCTAACAGCGGTAGAAAAGGTCGCAATTAATTTTAACAAGCCGAATGTACAATGGCTTAATCATATAAGTGTGGAAGAAGCAAAGGAATATATGAATCAAGGTCACTTTGCGAAAGGATCTATGCTTCCCAAAATACAAGCTGCCGTAGACTTCGCATCTTCAAAAGAAGGTCGCACCGCACTAATTACCTTACTAGAAAAAGCGAAGGATGGTATTGCCGGAAAAACCGGTACTATCATAAGTAAGTAATTATTTTTGCTTTAAGAATTATCAATATGCCAAAATAGTGCTTATCATTGGATATATATAAAGATTACTCAGGAAGAGCGTTCCCATGACAAGGGAACGCTCTTTCACTTTAATTTCTTAACAAATTAAAAATTAAAAAACTCAGACCTAAGTCTGAGTATATAAACATATTGGTAGCGGCGGTCAGATTCGAACCAACGACCGTTCGGGTATGAACCGAATGCTCTAGCCAGCTGAGCTACGCCGCCACGTATATAAAGTGCCTGTCACCTGACGGTGTGCACTATTGAGATATTGAACGCATGAATGCGAATTCAATAACAATCAATGTAGCATTTCTGTGAAATGCTTTAGTGCAGGCTATGAAGATTCAATTGGTTGCGGGGGAGGGACTTGAACCCACGACCTCCGGGTTATGAGCCCGACGAGCTACCAACTGCTCTACCCCGCGATGTTTTTGGTGCCGAAGACCGGAATCGAACCGGTACGGTCTTTAAGGACCGCAGGATTTTAAGTCCTGTGCGTCTGCCAGTTCCGCCAC
>LOES01000255.1 GCA_001515955.1 Clostridia bacterium BRH_c25
CAAAGGATTCGCTGTTTAATGCTCTTTCTGTCGTAAGGAAAATAACCGGAAAGGATATGAAGCAGTTTGACATTCATGTTAACTGTATAGGCGGAGGGAAGGTTGACGGACCTTCCGCAGGAGCTGCAATAGCTTGCCTTGTGTATTCAGCAGTAATGGGGCGGCCTGCAAGACAAGACACTTGTATTACCGGGGAAATATCCTTAAGAGGCTGTGTAAAGGCGGTTGGCGGCGTTGTGGAAAAGATACTTGGGGCAAAAAGAGCCGGGTTCAAAAACGTCATAATTCCTGAGGAGAACAAGAGTGAAGCCAAGGGTCTCGATGGAATAAATATAATTACCACAGGCAATATTCAAGAAGTAATCAGTTTTATGTTTGAGGAATAGAAATTCCGAGGAGTGAATGAAATTGAGCGATATGATGCAAAGAATACCACCCAATAGCGTAGAGGCCGAGCAGTCGGTTCTGGGAGCAATGCTCCTTGACAAGGAAGCCATATCCACAGCTACTGAGCTTATCAGCGGGGAGGACTTTTACAGGGAAGCACACAAGGAGATATTTGAAGCGATAGTGGATATATATGACAGAGGTGAACCGGTAGATCTCATTACGCTTACTGAAAAGCTCAAAACAAGGAACACACTGGATGCTGTAGGAGGGATCACTTTCCTGACCAACCTCATGGATGCAGTCCCGACTACACATAATGTTAAATACTATGCCAAAATCATTGAGGACAAGTCTCTGCTCCGGAGGCTCATAAAGTCGTCCAATGATATAATTGCCAAGAGCTATCAGGCCTCCGAGGATATCGGAGAAATAATAGATGATGCAGAGAAAGGCATATTCAATATTTCGCTGAACCGGTCTACCCAGGGCTTTACACATGTAAAAAACATATTGAATGTGAATTTTGATAAAATAGAGGAGCTTTATCTTAATAAAGGAAAACTCACAGGAGTGCCGACAGGATTCACTGATTTGGACGGCAAGCTCTCAGGATTGCAGAAATCTGACCTGGTATTGATTGCTGCAAGGCCTTCCATGGGTAAATCCTCTTTTATGATGAATATAGTCCAGCATGCAGCAGTGCGGGACAAAGTCACAACTGCAATATTCAGTCTCGAGATGTCCAAGGAGCAACTGACACAGAGATTGTTATGCGCAGAAGCTCTTATTGATGCTCACCGTTTAAGGATAGGCGATATTAATGAGGATGAATGGGTAAAGCTTGCAAGGTCTATGGGGCCACTTTCTGAAGCACCTATTTTCATAGATGATACTCCTGCCATATCAATAACCGAAATGAGGGCAAAATGCAGGAGACTCAAGCTTGAGCATAATCTGGGACTTATAGTAATCGACTATCTGCAGCTTATGCAGGGCAAAAGCAGCTCTGAAAGCAGACAGCAGGAGATATCCGAAATATCAAGATCACTGAAGGCTCTTGCCAGAGAAATCAATGTTCCTGTAGTAGCACTATCTCAGCTTTCCCGTGCACCGGAAATGAGAGCTGATCACAGACCTATCCTCTCTGATCTTAGAGAGTCAGGAGCTATAGAGCAGGATGCCGACGTCGTAATGTTCCTATATCGGGATGAGTATTACCATCCTGATTCAGAGAAAAAGAACATTGGGGAGGTAATTATAGCCAAGCAGAGAAACGGTCCGACTGGAACCATTGAACTGGTGTGGCTGGGACAATTCACAAAGTTTGTGAACAAAGAAAAGTACATAGGAGCAAATTGATTTACATAATTCTATGATTTTTGTTGTTTTATTGGAGCTTTCGCAGTATTTTGTAGAAGGCTTTTTGTTTTAATATTATATACACAGCCTTATCCTGTGCATAACTTGTGGATTGTGTGCATAACAAAATTACAGAATTGACATAAGGCCAACAAAATTAATATACATGGCAGTATACATGTTGATACGAGTAGGTTTTAACAGCATATCGAACATATGTGCATATCTCTGTGGATAATGTGGATAATGTGAATCAGAATTTTCTGAAATATTAGTTATGATGTGATATCTATAATTTTATTATTCAAACTCCATATAATAATGAAGACGATTTCAATAAAAAATATGGCGCAGGGAGCACATAGCATTGAAGACACTGAAATCCACAGGATATACGGCTGGAAAGAATATAACGGCATATAAGCTGTGTTGTCTTGACTTGGAAGGTATATTCTGTTAGGATAAAATTTGGATAAAAATGCGTTTTAATATTGAACAACACAAAGGATATCCCGCATAATGTATAATTCATAGAAACAATCATACTATATATATTTTCTCATAGAAGGATGGAGGTCGGTGCCTGAATGAAATATGATGTCATAATAGTAGGTGCAGGAGCAAGTGGCATATTTGCAGCCTATGAGCTGATGCAATACGATGAGTCCATAAAGGTTGCAATGTTGGAAAAGGGGAATGAGCTTAATAAAAGAAAATGTCCTATAGATAATGAAAAAATCAAGTCCTGTATTCACTGTCCAACCTGCAGTATTATGAATGGATTCGGAGGGGCAGGAGGCATGTCTGACGGCAAATATAATATAACCAATAACTTTGGCGGAGAGCTTTTTAAATATATAGGCAGGAAGAAAGCTCTTGACCTTATGTATTATGTGGATGCGGTCAATTGCAAAATGGGGGGTGCCGAGGCCAAGCTTTACTCAACGGAAAACAATGACCTGAGGACAAAGGCACTGAGACATGACCTTCATTTGCTGGATGCTGAGGTGCGTCATCTGGGTACGGACAGGAATCAGGTAATATTGAACAATCTTTATGAGTATTTGAAGAATAAGATAGATATTGTTTTCAGTACAGAAGTATCGGATATTGAAAAGCAGGGAGATACCTTTTCCGTAGAAACAAACAAAGGGGAATATACCTGCAGCAAATTAATTCTGGCAACCGGACGTTCCGGCTCAAAATGGATCTCAAAGATATGTGAAAAGCTTGGGATAAATACCGAGAGCAACAGGGTTGACATCGGTGTGCGTGTTGAGCTTCCAGCTTCAATATTTGAACATATAACAAGCCAGGTATATGAAAGCAAGATTGTATATAGAACAGAGAAATATAACGATCTGGTCAGGACCTTCTGCATGAATCCTCATGGGGAGGTTGTTACAGAAAACACTAATGGGATTGTTACAGTAAACGGACATAGCTATTCAGACCCAAAATACCATACCGAGAATACAAATTTCGCGCTGCTTGTTTCGAACAAATTCACAGAGCCTTTCAAGAATAGTAACGAATATGGTGAATCAATAGCCAGAATCAGCAATATGCTGGGCGGTGGGGTACTGGTACAGCGCTTTGGAGATTTAGTAAAGGGACGCAGATCCAGCGACAGAAGAATGGAAAAAAGCTTTCTGCGCCCAACCTTAAACGCTACATCGGGAGATTTGAGCCTTGTCATTCCGAAGAGACAGCTTGATAATATCATAGAGATGATTTATGCTCTGGATAAGATAGCTCCCGGAACAGCAAATGAAGATACACTGTTGTATGGTGTAGAAGTCAAGTTTTATAATTCTCAGGTGGAAGTAGACAACAATCTGGAGACATCAATAAAAGGATTGTATATTTTAGGTGACAGCTCAGGGGTAACACATTCATTATCCCAGGCGTCGGCAAGCGGTGTGCATGTTGCCCGCTTGCTTGGAGAAGAATACAGAACATGTTGATAAGAAAGAATATTATAAAAAGAGGTGTTATATATGTCATCGTTGGTAATAGTAGGAGCTCAATGGGGGGACGAAGGAAAGGGAAAGCTTACTGATTATCTTGCTGAGAAGGCAGATGTAGTTGTAAGATATCAAGGTGGAAATAATGCGGGGCATACAGTAGAAGTAGGTAATGAAGTATACAAGCTTCAGCTTATTCCCTCAGGGATACTATATGCTGATAAGCAATGTATAATAGGAAATGGAGTTGTTCTTGATCCGGAGGCATTTCTGGGGGAGATAAAAGGACTGGAGAACAGAGGAATCAAAACCTCAAACCTCAGGATAAGCGACAGGGCGCATCTTATATTCCCGTATCACAAGAAAATTGATGAGCTTTCCGAGCTCAGAAGGGGAAGCAATGACCTGGGAACTACCAGAAAAGGAATAGGTCCTTGCTATATGGATAAAACAGAGCGAATAGGCATCAGGATATGCGATCTGCTTAAAAAGGACGTTTTTGCAGAAAAGCTCAAGAGCAACCTGGAGAGCAAAAATGCATATCTTAAGAAGATATATGATTTCGAAGGCTATTCCTATGATGAAATGCTTGCGAAATATTTGGATTATGCAGAAAAGATAAGACCATTTGTTGAGGATACCTCAGTCCTGGTCTATGATGCTATCAAAGCAGGCAAGAACGTGCTTTTTGAAGGAGCACAGGGAACACTGCTGGATCTGGACTTTGGAACATATCCTTATGTTACCTCCTCTCACCCGGTTGCAGGCGGAGTATGCATCGGTGCAGGAGTCGGACCCGCTCTCATAGGTAAGGCTGTAGGTGTTGTAAAGGCATATACAACCAGAGTAGGAAAAGGTCCTTTCCCTACAGAGCTTCTTGACGAAACCGGAGAGCATATCAGAGTTACAGGCAAGGAATTCGGTACTGTAACGGGAAGACCCAGAAGATGCGGATGGTTCGATGCGGTAATAGTCAGGTATGCGGCAAGAATAAGCGGGCTGACAGGTATTGCAGTAACCAAGCTTGACACATTGTCCAATCTTCCAACTATAAAAATGTGTGTAGGCTACAAACTGGGTGAAAGAATAATAAGAGACTTTCCTGCAAGTCTGGAGGATTTGGAAAAGTGCGAGCCTATATATGAAGAGTTCAAAGGCTGGGGAGATGTAAGCGATATTACAGAATACAACAAGTTGCCAACGAGTCTTCTGAGATACCTGGAAAGAATAGAAGAACTCTGTGGAACAAAGATCTCTCTTCTTTCGGTAGGACCAAAGAGGAATCAGACAATAGTAATAGATGAATTCTAGATTGTTTAAAGGAAGATTATTGAAATTGAAAAAAGTGTGTTGACAAATTGACTCTGACATTGTAGAATGTATAAATGTGAGCCGCAAAAATTGCTCACATCCTGACTCACTAGCTCAGTTGGTAGAGCACATGACTTTTAATCATGGTGTCCGGAGTTCGATTCTCCGGTGAGTCACCATA
>LOES01000256.1 GCA_001515955.1 Clostridia bacterium BRH_c25
ATAAGCTGGAGGAGAAATGGGGCGGCAGATATCCGAGCTCCATAGCATCCTGGCGGAATAACTGGTCGCAGCTGGCTACCTACTTCAAATATCCGCCGGAACTCCGGAAAATCATATACACGACCAATTCCATCGAAAACTTCAATCGGCAGCTCAGGAAGGTTACTAAATCTAAGACTATTTTCCCAACTGACGACGCCCTTTTCAAAATGCTGTACCTTTCAATGGTGGACATCACGAAGAAGTGGAACGGCAAACCTTGGGATTGGGGTAAGATTTTAGAGCAGCTATGTATTTATTTCGAGGGTAGGATTACCCTGGCAGATATAGATTAAGTATAAAAAAATGAACTCTGCCAACTACCTGTTGACAGAGTTCTCATCATGTGTAAAAATACATACAACAATATTTCTAAAAAATTTGCTATGTAAACCAAGGTATTTTATCATTAATCCAAAAGGTTTACACAAAATTATTTACAGTCTCCAAGCCGTTTTTCATTTATCTTTATTATATTCTTTCTACATTGGATGCTTGAGGCCCTCTTGCGCCTTGAGTTATTTCGAACTTAACCTCCTGACCTTCATTCAGGCTCTTGAATCCTTCATCCTGTATTGCAGAGAAGTGTACGAAAACGTCTTCTCCATCCGCTATGGATATGAACCCAAATCCTTTTTCCGCATTAAACCATTTTACAGTGCCTGTTTTCATTAATATCCTCCTATACTGCTACACTACATATACAACCATTGTTACGAATAAAATCATTTTCATACACTTTGATGCTTACAGGAAAGCATTGTACATTATCATGCCATAACTGATTTGTATATTTCATGCTTTTGTTCATTAGTATTATCTCCAACTAAGTGCAAATAATTCAAAAATATCTAATTATACTGGTAGAATAGAGTTTGCCTACCGCTCTTAAAGCTTCTCGGGTTCTTCATATTCTACACCCTGAGTATCAACAGTGACCTTCTTCATTCTCTGATCCTCAAGGGGCTTGTCGGAGTGATCCCTTTTCACTGCTACAATTTTATCTGCTGCCTCTATACCTTCTGTGACCTTACCGAAGGCGGCATACTGACCATCCAGGTGAGGTGAATCGGCCACCATTATGAAAAACTGTGAACCCGCTGAATTTGGGGACATTGACCTGGCCATTGATATTACACCCTTTTCGTGCTTCAGGTTGTTAGCAAAGCCATTGGACTTGAATTCGCCTTTTATGCTGTAGCCGGGGCCTCCCATTCCTACACCCTCCGGATCTCCTCCCTGTATCATAAAACCGGGAATGACCCTGTGGAATATAATACCATCGTAAAAGCCTTTGTTTGCCAGAGATATGAAGTTTTTTACGGTATTTGGTGCGATGTCCGGATAAAGCTCTAGCTTCATTACATCGCCATTTTCCATCTCTATGGCTGCTATGGGATTGTCGTTCATGTAAAATCATCCTTTCTGTTTATCTTCAATTATTATATTGTAACAGATTCACTCTAAATTATTAACAAAATCCTTCATTGACTCAAAGGGTATCGCGCCGGTGGCCCCATCATCAAGGAAGCCGTTAGTGTTTATAAAATATGAGGTGGGTATTCCTGTTACTTGATATAATTGAGAAATCTCCCCCTTGACATCCAGCAGAACGGGGAAGTTGTACTTGTTTTTTGTTATGAAATCCTGTACAGTCTTCTTATCTTCCCCAACATTGACCGCCAGTATCACAAGACCGCTGTCCTTGGTTTCCTGGTAAAGCTTTTCTATATCAGGCATTTCTGCTTTGCAGGGAGGGCACCAGGTAGCCCAGAAATTAAGGAATACCTTCTTACCCTTTTGCTCACTCAGCGCAACTTTTTTACCATTCAAGTCCTCCAGCTCAAAATCATAGTCTTCCATCAGATTGGTTTTGGCTTGCTCCTGTTGATTCTCCGGGTCGTTGCTATTGCCGGCCGTAGTGGGACTGGGTGTAGGAGTAGGAGTTGTCTGCTCCGGCTGCTGATTCTGAGGAGGAGGGTCTATTGCAATGTTGGATTTGGCATTGTAGCTGCCGGTGACATAGACAGCTATAATCACAAGTATAATAGCTGTCGACCATATGATAATGCTTTTCTTCATATTTTACTCTCCAATCTGTTTTTTGCTTAAAGGTTGAAAAAATCAAAATACTGACTCAGTACTGCTATTTTGTTGGTAAATATGAGAACACCCATAACAATAAGAAGAATGCCGCTGACTATTGATATTGCATTCAAATACCGGGATATCTTCCTGAAATACTCACTGAAGCTTCCGATTGCATAGGCAGTAAGTATAAAAGGTACCGCCAGGCCTAAAGAATACGCAGTCAGCAGCAGTATTCCCATACTTATTGTCTCCATGCTGCCTGCATATATGAGTATAGAGGCAAGTATTGGACCTATACAGGGAGTCCAGCCTGCTGCAAAGGCCATTCCTACGAATACCGAGCTAATGTTTTTACGCAGCTTTTCGAAGGGAACGAGTCTTTTCTCGTAATACAAGGTCTTTATCTTGAAAATCCCGGTAATGTGTATTCCAAACAGCACGATTAAAGCGCCGCCTATTTTCCTGAATATATTCATATTGCCGATTAAAAGCCTGCCAATTGAAGTTATGGAGGCTCCCATGGCTATGAATACCAGGGAAAAGCCCAGGACAAATCCAAGGGACTTATACAGTGTATGCAGCTTTGCCTTTCCGGAACTCAAATCGGCTACGGTTGAACCGGTCATATAGGTTATATATGCAGGCACCAACGGCAGCACACATGGAGAAAGGAAGGACAGCAGTCCTGCAGAAAAAGCCAGCAGCATCGATACGTTGTTCAATTATTTCACCTGCCTTAATATAAATGTTACGCGTTTCGAGTTACGCGTTTCGCAGTAAGAGTCTATTCTTCGAAGCTTGCGCTTAAATCTAGCGACTAGCGACTCGTGACTAGAGACTAATATTGTACCCCCCACCGGTATGCATTTATTATATTATATCATGAATGTGGAGATTTTATGAAGAGGTAAATAAATAATAATTGATTTATCACTATTAATTGCATATAATATTAAAAACAGCAAGTGAAATCAATGACCGGGGGTAGTATATAAAGCTTTTCCCTACAGAGAGTCTGCGGTTGGTGGGAGCAGGCAGGTAAGCTTTATGGAATGGGCCCGGGAGAGCAGCCCGAAGTTGAGTAGGAGCTGACGGAGTTTTCCGCCGTTACAGGGAAACGGATATGTTGGTATCTGTATGTAAGAGGCTTGCTTTCCAGCAAGCAATTTGGGTGGCACCGCAGGTAAATTCCTGTCCCATTATAGGGATAGGAATTTTTTGTTGTTTTTGAAAGGAGTTGGTTCCTATGGCAGATGACTGGTGGAGAGTTGTACTTATTCTATATAAAAAAGGAGCGTGTAATGGATATGGAAAGAAAAAAGAGAATACTTACAGGAGACCGTCCAACAGGCAATCTGCACCTGGGACATTATCTGGGAAGTCTGCAGAACAGGGTAAGGCTTCAGGATGAATACGAAACCTTTATTATAATTGCAGATGTGCAGGCGCTGACTACCAATTTTGACAGACCTGAGAAGCTGTCCCAGGATGTGATGAATGTAGCCCTGGATAATTTGTCAGTAGGTATAGATCCCGAAAAGGCGACTGTTTTTATACAGTCATATATTCCCGAAATTGCTGAACTTACTGTCTATTATGGAATGCTTGTAACAGTCAATACATTGAGGCATAACCCAACGGTAAAGACAGAGGTGCAGCAGTATGGGTACAAGGATATCACATATGGATTCCTGGGCTATCCGGTTAGCCAGGCTGCTGATATAACCTTCTGCAATGCAGATTTGATCCCTGTGGGCGAGGACCAGCTTCCGCACCTTGAATTGACAAGGAAGATCGTAAGAAGATTTAATGAGCTGTACAGTCCTGTACTTGTTGAGCCACAAGCTCTTTTAAGCAGTGTGCCGAGACTTCCCGGTATAGACGGAAATTCGAAAATGGGGAAGAGCCTTGGAAATGGAATATATCTGAATGACGAAGCAAAAACTATAAAAGAAAAGGTATTTTCAGCTGTCACCGACCCAGACCGGATAAAAATAACCGACAGGGGGAATCCTCAGGTGTGTACTGTGTTCACCTATCAAAATTCCTTCAATCCGGAGGCAGTGAACATACGGGAGATGTGCAGAAGGGGTTCTATTGGTTGTGTAGCTTGTAAAAAAGACCTGGTTTCTGCCTTGGAGAAGATGCTTGCGCCCATAAGAGAAAGACGGAAATTTTACGAAGAGAGACCTGAGACAGTAGATGAAATAATAAGGATAGGGACAGAAAGGGCCAGAAGCGTTGCGAAGGAGACGATGGCAGAAATAAGAGCTGCAATGAGAATAAATTATACATGTATTGACAGAGGGGGAAAATAAAAATATAATGAAGGTATACCCCCCCGTGGTATGAAATAATTGCAGATTTATAATAATGCGAGTAGGGGCGGACAGTGTCCGCCCTCTCATTAAGGAGGCAAGTATATGAGTAAAAAGGTGCTGATAGTAGGCGGAGTCGCAGGTGGAGCGTCCGCAGCCGCAAGACTCAGGAGAGTGGATGAGAAGGCGGAGATAATAATGTTTGAAAAAGGACGGTATATTTCCTTTGCGAACTGTGGCCTTCCCTACTATATCGGCGGAGCGATACAGGAAAGGAAAAAACTTCTGGTTCAGACTGCACAGGCTATGAAGTCCCGTTTCAACATGGATGTGAGGGATCTTTCCGAGGTAATAAGGATTGACAGGCAAAAAAAGGTCATAGAAGTAAAGGACCTGAAGGATGGAAGGACTTATGCGGAAAGCTACGATGTGCTTGTGCTTTCGCCGGGTGCTGCTCCTGTCAAGCCGCCTATCCCGGGTATAGACAGCCCTAATATATATACATTGAGGGATATTCCTGATACCGATGCAATAAAGGGATTCCTTAATGACAAGAAACCACAGAGCGCAGTTGTTGTAGGGGGTGGTTTCATAGGCCTTGAGATGGCTGAGAACCTTCATGCAGCAGGCTTGAAGGTTGACATAGCTGAGGCCCTTGATCAGGTTATGGCACCACTGGACTATTCCATGGCCGCAATTGTCCATAATCACATAAGGAGCAAGGGCTGCGGACTTCATCTGAAGGATGGGGTTAAAGCCTTTGAGCCGGAAGGTGAAAGGACGGTTGTAGTACTCCAAAGCGGTAAAAGAATACCCGCCGACATAATAATACTCTCAATAGGAGTAAGACCCAACAATGCCCTGGCAAAAGAGGCCGGCCTTGAAATAGGAGTTACCGGTGGAATAAAGGTAAATGAATATCTCCAGACCTCTGACCCGGATATATATGCGTTGGGAGATGCTATAGAAGTAACGGACTATATAAGCGGCAATCCGGCACTTATACCTCTTGCAGGGCCGGCAAACAAACAGGGACGGATAGTTGCCAATAATATTGCAGGGCGCAGGGAAGCTTACAAGGGAACACAGGGAACGGCAATTGCGAAAGTATTTGATATGGCTGCAGCAG
Organism: Clostridia bacterium BRH_c25; assembly: GCA_001515955.1. Next base: position 5,578 of record LOES01000256.1, read on the forward strand.
CAACAGGGATCAATGAGAAGACACTGAAGAAGCTTGGCAAGGAACCGGGGAAAGACTATATTACCACAACTACCCACTCAGCCTCCCATGCAGGCTATTATCCCAGAGGAAGCGCAATGGCGATAAAAACCATATACACTCCTGAGGGCAGAGTGCTGGGTGCACAGATAGCCGGTTTTGACGGGGTTGATAAAAGGATAGACTATATGGCGATAGCTGTAAGGCATAGGATGACAGTTCATGATCTGCAGGAATTCGAGCTTGCTTATGCGCCGCCCTTCTCTTCAGCCAAGGACCCGGTAAATATGGCCGGATATGTTGGAAGCAACGTATTGAATGGAGATGTCAGGGTGGCATACTGGGACGAAGTGATGAATGCAGATATGAGCAAAACCCTCCTATTGGATGTAAGGGAGCCTTCCGAATATGAGGAGGGACATATACCCAATGCAGTGAATATTCCCTTGGGTCAAATTAGAAGCAGGCTTAATGAGCTGCCTAAGGATAAAGAGATTATAGTAAACTGTCAGGTGGGTTTGCGTTCTTATATAGGAGTCAGAATGCTGATGCAAAACGGCTTTGACAAGGTAAGGAACCTCAGCGGAGGTTACAAGACCTACAGAGCAGTGGAAGACGACATGAAGCAGAATATATAAGCTTGGAGGGTATCGGATAAGCGGTACCCTCTATTGCATTAAAAAAGATTCTATTATATTTGCTTTTGTAGTAAAATTAATGTAGAAGATTGTCCGATATTACTATTGGTGGTATAAGCTATACGGAACGGAGAGGGCGTCAAATGAAAAACATTGATTTTAAAGACAATATAATAAAGAAGAATAGAATTCCGATACTCATTTATGTACCGGAGTGGATACAGCTTTTCACCAATTATAAGTCCAGGAATATGCAGAAAATAGTTTCAAAGCTTGAGGAACTTATTGCCAGAGAGAGGGAACGCAGCTTGGAGTATGATAACCTGGAGAAAAGAAAAAAAGTAATAATGAATAAAATACTATATCTTTCAAAGGATATCAATGAGAATAATAATGAAGCTGCACTATCCAAGATGACAGAAACCGAGAAAGAGCTAATAGAAATCAATAAAAAATTACCCAGGCTAATAGAAGAAATGGAGATCCTCCCAGGGCTGATAAACGAAATGAACACACAGCTCTTAAAGGAAACGATCAAAAGGTCCTATGAGCTTATAAAGGAGCATAAGTCCGAGTCTGAGAAGTGCCAGGAGCAGGTGAACGATATCAGGCAGAAGCTGGCTTCACTTATACAAAAAAAGGTTGAGATGGAGGAACGGGTAAACAAGCTGTATTCTTTTGTTCATGGAATGATTGGTGCAGATGAAATGGAGAGTCTTGATAAAAGCTTTTTGCAATAGGATAGAAAAAAACAGGGGGTGATTGTGTGATATTCGGCATAGGGACTGATATTATTGAAATTAAAAGGGTTAAGAAGGCAATATCCAGAAGCCCTAAATTTATTGAAAGATTGTTTACCGAACAGGAGCTGGATTATTATAAGAAAAAGGACATGAAGGCACAGCATATTGCAGGGGGTTTTTCTGCAAAGGAAGCTGTGCTTAAGGCCTTGGGAACGGGACTGAGAGGCTTTAGATGGAAGGACATCGAAATACTGAGAGGTTCAGTAGGAAAGCCCATAGTCAGGTTCGGTGGCAATGTCAAACAGTTTATGGAGGATAACGGAATCGGGATCATCCATGTTACCATATCCCACTCAAGAGACTTCGCCACAGCAACGGCAGTGGCAGAGGTCTCGATAGAAAGGGAGGGCATAGTCATTGAAGATTTGCTTTTCCAACCAGATGAAGAGA
>LOES01000257.1 GCA_001515955.1 Clostridia bacterium BRH_c25
TGGAAAAACCTGGTTAACATATAATTAATTCCTTATAGACCGGTCCCTAAAGAGTTGCTCCACATGGAAAGTAATATATAAAAGCTAATTTAGTAGTTTGCAATCATTGTATTCATCAGTACTGGTATATTTTTACCAGACATGGGACTATAATTGGATTAGATTGACTAATCAATCAAACTCAATTAATAATTACTGGTATCTGTAGAAATAGTCGGATTGCAAGGAAATTTCCTCTTTTTGTATGATTTCGTGTGGTAGTACCTACGATATCTTACGAAAAATGAGGGGGATTCCTTCAAGATACGCCCGCAAAATCTTGTTGTTTCATGATTTTGCAATAAACTACTATAATTAAATTTGGGGAGGAATAATTAGTATGAAGAAAACCATTAGTTTACTCTTAGTGCTGGTCCTGGTGTTCGCAGCCATGCTCACAGGATGTGCACCAAAGCCGGAACCTGCAGCACCGGCAGCACCGGATGCGGCAGCACCCACAGAAGCGCCGAAGGCTGAACCCATTAAGGTTGGTTTTGCCTATATAGGCTCTGCTAAAGACGGGGGCTATACTCAAGCTCATGATGAAGGTAGATTGTATCTTGAAGAGCAGCTTGGAGACAAGGTTGTGACACTGTTTAAGGAGGGAGTTCCTGAATCCAGCGAATGCGAAAAGGTACTCAATGACTTGGTTGACCAAGGTTGTACCGTTATATTCGCAAACTCTTTCGGACATATGGACTTTGTAGAAAAAGCAGCAAAAGCTCACCCGGACGTAAAATTCTATCACTGCTCCGGATACAAGAGCGGTCCGAACTTCAACAATTATTTCGGTGCTATGGAACAGGCCAGATATCTTGCAGGTATAGTTGCAGGCCTGAGAACCCAGAACAACCAGCTTGGTTATGTTGCAGCATTTGAAATTCCAGAGGTTGTAAGAGGTATCAATGCCTATACATTGGGTGCACAGTCAGTAAACCCCAACGTAACCGTAAAGGTGAACTGGACACACACCTGGTATGATCCGGCTAAAGAAAAGGAAGCAGCAAAGGCTCTATTGGATGCAGGCTGTGACGTACTGGCACAGCATCAGGATACAACTGCAACACAGCAGGCTGCTGAAGAAAAAGGCGTTTGGGCAATCGGCTACGATTTGGATACAAGGGAATCAGCACCAAAAGCATACTTGACAGCACCTGTATGGCATTGGGGTAAATTCTATGCTTCAGAAGTACAGAGAATATTGGATGGCAACTGGAAGCAGGAAAACTACTACGGCGATATGAAAGATGGTATGATTGATCTTGCACCACTTACAGCAAATGCACCGGAAGGCGCTCAGGCAGCTGTTGATAAAGCTAAGGCTGCTATAATTGATGGTTCACTTAATGTATTTGCAGGACCCATAAAGGATCAGACAGGTGCTGTGAAGGTACCTGAAGGTTCTGCCATGACTTTTGATGAAATGATGAGTGTCGATTGGTTTGTACAAGGTGTTGAAGGCAAGATAAAATAAGTCAGGATAGGTATAGATTATGGAAAACAACTATATTTCAATGAAGAATATTAATAAATCCTTCGGAAAAGTAGTTGCAAACAAGAATATTAACCTGGCCGTCCGCAAAGGTGAAATACATGCTCTGCTGGGCGAAAACGGTGCAGGAAAAAGTACATTGATGAACATGCTGTCCGGGGTCTATACCCCCGACAGCGGTTCTATTTTTGTAAAAGACAAGGAAGTAATGTTTGCAGCACCTAAGGATGCTATAAATGCAGGAATAGGAATGATCTACCAGCACTTTAAGCTGATAGATGTCCTGACTGCCAAGGAAAACATTATTCTTGGCCAGAAGAACAGCTTTTTTCTGAATCAAAAAGCACTGTCAGAAAAGATCAGAGAGATGTCGGTCCGGTTTGGATTGGATATCGATCCGGATAAAAAGGTTTATAACATGTCTGTGGGTGAAAAACAGACTCTGGAAATATTGAAGGTACTGTACAGAGGTGCTGAGATACTGATATTGGATGAACCGACGGCAGTATTGACGCCTCAGGAAACCGAAAAGCTTTTTAAGATCATGAACCGGATGAAGGAAGAAGGCTGTGCAGTCGTTTTTATTACACACAAAATGAACGAAGTTATGGAAGTTGCAGATCGTATCACTGTCCTGCGAAAGGGTGAAACTGTAAGGACTGTCGAAAAAGAATCCACGAACCCCAAGCATTTGACAGAGTTGATGATGGGATGTCCTGTGGATTTGTCTATCAAGAGGATAGAAACAGAGAAAAGTAAAGTGGCAATGGAAGTCAGAGACTTAAGTGCTTTTAATGCTGAAGGTGTTAAAGTACTTAAGGAGATGAGTTTCAACATTTATTCGGGAGAAATACTGGGCGTTGCAGGAATTGCCGGCAGTGGTCAGAGAGAATTATGTGAAGCCATTGCAGGTTTATATCCGGTGAAAAACGGACAGATTATTTTTGAAGAAGAGAATCTGATTGGGAAATCACCTTCAGAGATTATAGCTAAAGGGATTAGCCTGAGTTTTATTCCGGAAGACAGATTAGGTATGGGCTTGGTCGCTTCAATGGATATCGTAAATAATATTGTGCTTAAGCTATATCAAAGACAGAAGGGTATCTTTATAAACAGAAAACCGGCAGAACAAAAGTCCTTGGAAATTGTTAAACAGCTGGATATTCAAACTCCCGGAATTAAACATCCCGTGCGCATGCTTTCCGGTGGGAATATACAAAAGGTACTTTTGGGAAGGGAGCTGGACTCCAAGCCCCAGGTGCTGATAACAGCATATCCTGTAAGAGGCCTTGATGTAAATTCATGTTATACGATTTATGACCTTTTAAATGAGGAAAAACAAAAAGGCGTTGCTGTTTTATATATAGGCGAGGATCTGGACGTTTTACTTGAGCTCTGTGACAGGATCATGGTCATATGCGCAGGTCAAATAACCGGTATTGTTGATGCAAGAAATATAACAAAGGAAGAAATCGGACTGATGATGGTAGGTGCTGTAAATTCAATACAAAAGGAGGAGGTGAGCGAGTATGATAATGCCAGTGACCGTACACCCAATTAAGAAAAGCGAACCAAGCAAGATAAAAGCTGCGTCGATAAGAATAGGCGCTATTGTACTGGCTCTTGTCGCTTCTTCACTTTTTATCCTGCTGCTTAAGCTGAACCCCATCGATGTTTATATTAAAATGGTACATGGTGCTTTCGGTTCTGCTTATAGGGTCCGCGAGACCATTGTAAAGGCGATTCCGCTGGTGATTACTTCCTTAGGTATTGGGATTGCATTCCGTATGCAATTCTGGAATATAGGGGGAGAAGGGCAGATTGCAATGGGTGCATTTGCTGCAACCTTTATAGCCTTGGAAATGGGTGACATGTCCAGGCCTGTAGTGCTGCTCTTAATGATACTTGCCGGAATGCTGGTCGGTGGACTTTGGGCACTTATACCTGCATTTTTTAAAGCACAGTGGGGAACCAATGAAACCATTGTTACATTAATGATGAATTATATTGGAATCAAGTGGGTTACATATTTACAATACGGACCATGGAGAGATCCAAAGTCCCTTGGATTTCCTAAAATAGCCAATTTTACTGAAAATGCCATACTGCCAAAGCTTTTTGGCATACATATTGGTTGGGTGATTGCACTTGTATTGGTGGTTCTCATCCATATCTTTATCAACCACACAAAAAAGGGCTATGAAGTCGCTGTAATTGGTGAGAGTATCAATACAGCACGTTATGCAGGCATTAATATTAAAAAGACGATATTAATAGCCATAATGCTGAGCGGCGGCCTTTGTGGCCTGGTTGGGATGATTCAGGCTTCTGCTGTAAATAATACTCTGTCAGTGGAAATTACCGGTGGTGTCGGATATACGGCAATTATTACCGCTTGGCTGGCAGCCTTGAATGCACCGGTTATTCTGGTGGTATCCGTTCTTTTTGCAGCACTTCTGGAGGGTGGATCATATATACAGACCGTTTTCGGTATACCCCAGGCAGCGGCAGAGATTCTGCAAGGTATTATTTTATTCTTTGTATTGGGCAGTGAGTTTTTTGTACGATATAAATTTGTATTTGTAAAAAGGCACCAAGTCACTGTGGGAAAGGAGGTCCATTGATTATGGATGCACTTATTTCCTTTCTTCATGCGGCTATTGTTGCGGGTACGCCCCTTTTGTTTGCAACACTCGGAGAAATCGTAACAGAGCGTTCGGGTAATCTGAACCTTGGGGTGGAAGGTATGATGCTGATGGGTGCAGTTATGGGCTTTATGGTAGGCCTGTCCACCGGAAATGCCGCATTGGCTATGTTAACAGCCATGATTGCAGGAGCATGTGGTGCGCTTATTTTTGCTTTTTTAACTATTACCCTGAGGGCAAATCAGGTCGTATCCGGTTTGACACTGACAATATTCGGCTCAGGCTTTGCAGATTTTGTCGGACAGGATCTGGTAGGTAAGATAGCACCTGAAGGCTTGCGAATGTTTTTCAGGCCGTATACTATACCGTTGCTTGGCAATATTCCCTTCATAGGTCCCGTGTTGTTCAGACAGGACGCTTTTGTATATTTAGGTTATTTGACTTCTATCCTATTGGGGATCTATTTGTATAGAACCAGTAAAGGACTGAATCTCCGTTCAGTGGGTGAAAATCCGGGTGCTGCGGATGCTGCGGGCATAAACGTCACTCTGTACAAGTATTTACATACTTTATTAGGTGGAGCACTCTGCGGGCTGGGAGGAGCGTATCTGTCACTGGTATATGTACCGGCCTTGCAGGAAGGTGTTACAGCAGGAAGAGGCTGGATAGCCGTTGCATTGGTTATTTTCGCCGCATGGAATCCATATAAAGCCTTATTCGGAGCTTATCTTTTCGGTGGATTGGATATAATCGGTTTTAGAATGCAGGGCTTGGGAATCAATGTGTCTCAATATTTTATCGACATGCTGCCCTACCTTGTAACCATTAGTGTGCTGGTGGTCGTGTCCATGAAGAAGTCAAAGGAAAAAGCGTCACCGAAAGGATTGGGCAATGCTTACTTCCGGGAAGAACGCTGATAATTTTAAATGCGTAAATATCAATAATTGATATTTACGCATTTTTTTCTAGGCATCTGCATCCTCCTAAATAACAGGGCTATAGAATTATAAAATTCGACTTTACTAAAGGGATCCTTTTTATGTTGAGAATATATTATTGTACCCGGTACATATTTTGGAAATGATGCAATTGATTTTATATACAAAATAGAGTTAAATTAACATATAACCCTGGATGGCAGTATGCTGTCGAAATTGGCAACGATCTTTAGGAGGAAAATTACATGAGTAAGGCTAATGGACTGAAAACTATAGAGGGGGTATATATACCGACTCTACTGACTATACTGGGCGTCGTTATGTATTTAAGGCTTGGATGGGTGGTAGGAAACGTAGGACTGTGGAACACATTGCTAATTGTTATTATGGCACATGTCATCACAATCTGTACGGCACTTTCAATGTCTTCAATGCTAACGAACATCCGTATCGGGCCTGGGGGCGCGTATTCAATCATAACCCGCTCACTGGGGCTGGAAATGGGTGGAGCTATAGGGATTCCGCTCTATCTTTCCCAAGCCATTTCCGTCGCTTTCTATATAACAGGCTTTGGGGAACTATGGATTGCATTTTTTCCGGATCACTCAATCAGGTTGGTAGGTTTGGTAACCTGGCTAATCCTAACGGCTATTTCCATGATCAGTGTACGATTGGCATTCCGGGTACAGTATTTCATATTAGCTGCTGTAGGACTATCCTTGATATCCTTTTTAACCGGTCCCAGTCTGAACCCCGGGCCTATGGTAATGACGGGAAGCCTGTCTGAGGTGGGTTTCTGGGCAACCTTTGCCATATTTTTTCCTGCGGTGACCGGTGTTCTTACCGGGGCAACTATGTCCGGAGAACTGGAAGACCCCAGAAAAAGTATTATTAAGGGGACTCTGGCAGCGGTTTTTACAGGTTTTGCAGCTTATATACTGCTTGCTGTCTGGTTTGCGCAGCAGGCGACTCAGGAGCTGTTGCTTTCAGATACCTCCATAATTTTAAAGCTGGGTAGTGTCAAGCTGTTAATCATTGCCGGACTAATGGGTGCGGTGCTTTCTTCAGCGCTTTCCACATTGGTCAGTGCTCCCAGGACCTTGGCAGCTCTTGGAGAAAACCGGGTGATTCCGTTCTCAGGTTTTTTTGCACGAAAGAATAAGAAGGAAGAACCACATATTGCCATTATTTTTTCCTCGCTGATTTCCCTGGTGGTAATTATTGCCGGTAATTTGGATAGCCTGGCGGAGCTGCTTACAATGTTCTTTCTGACTACCTATGGCATGATCAATTTGGTGGTGCTTCTGGAACAGGGAATTGGGATAACAAGCTTCAGGCCGACATTGTCAATGTCCATTTTCGTACCTGTAATCGGAACGATAGGTTGTGTATCAGTTATGCTGCTGATTAATCCGATATTCACCGGAGTTACTCTGATAACTACCTTGTCTATCTATTCGTTCCTAAAAAAAAGGAACCTCACCTCTCCTTGGGGTGACGTTCGCGGAGGAGTTTTTATATCTATTGCTGAATGGGCAGCTCAGAAAGCAATGGAGACTCCTTACCACCCCCGATTATGGAAGCCTTCGATTGTGATACCGGTAGAAAGGCCTGAGGATTTCAGACGCATATCCCGGTTTGTGCGTAGTCTGATTTTTCCTTCCGGCCGCATGTATTACCTGACGGTTCATCCTGAATTTAGTATTGATGCAGTTCATGAAGAACAGATAAACGAAGCCCTGGCACCCCTAAAAGAAGAACGGATCTTTGCGCAGAAGGTCCTTGTGAGGTCTGAAGATTTCAGTACAATCCTTTTTCCGGCACTTCAATGTCTGACAAGCAGCTTCCTGCCCCCAAATGCCGTACTGTTTACTGTCAGTGATGATCATGAAAAGCAGAGAAGGTTGAAAGTCTTTGTGGAAAGTATTCGTCCGCTTAAGGCAGCTACCATGTGTCTTTGGCTGCATCCTAAATACAATTTGGGTCTTGAGCGCAAGATTAACATTTGGCTGAGAGACCGCAGTCCTAATAATGATTTAGCTGTTCTCTGCGCCCTTCAGATGGTCCGCAACTTGGGAGCGGAGCTTCGCCTATGCCGTGTTATAAGCAATGAACGGCAAAAGAAGAAGGTGGAGAAAGAACTTGGCAATTTCATTGAAGAAGCGCGGCTACCTGCCAGCACCAAAATTGCAGTATTCTCCGGTGATTTTTATGTGACTATCAAGGAGGAGGAGGCAGATCTGAGTATTCTGGGAATGCCGGCGCAGTATGAGGATATGATCCGCTTAATCGAAATAGCTCCGGGAAGCTTACTGTTTGTGGCTTCCGGTGGTTTGGAAAACGCGCTCGTTTGATCATGATAAGAGCCGGTACAGCCCTTAAGAACATATTATCTTCTATAGATTCTTTTACATATTGGTCAGGCTGAAGTAAAGTTAACTTTAGGAGGGTGAATACTATGAATTGGAGAAATGACGGGACTGATGACGAAGATAAAATCATTTACAAAGTTGTAGTTAATCCCGAAGAACAGTACAGCATCTGGCCGGACCACCGGGAAAACCCACTCGGCTGGAAGGATGCGGGGAAAAGTGGCTCTAAAAAGGAATGTCTTGAGTTTATTGAAAAAACTTGGACTAATATGCACCCCTTCTGAATTATTGCACAAAAAGCCGGGATTATTCCCGGCTTTTTGTGCTTTATTCAGATATTATTTTCTGGATTACAACACCACCACAATGCAAAGTCAGGATCAATCTTTTGTTCCACCGATATAAAAAGCATCACATAATATGCCCAGCTCTGGATTCACTGCTGGCTGTTTATACATGCCTGCCCCCCTATTCTCTTTGAAATAGTAAACTTTTGCAAGAATGCGACTGCAAGAACATCCAGTTTTGTTTTCGGTAAGCATCGTATATAATTTATATAAGCAAGGAAGGAAAGATATGCCGATAAAGAAATTAATAACCAATTACAACATTAAGGAGAGCAGATTTATATGATTCAGCTAACTTTAAGGCAAAGACAAGTTGTAGAAGATCTGTTAAATCAGACTACTGCAGTGTCAGCTAAAGACCTTGCAAAGAAATTTAATGTATGTGTAAGAACCATAAGATATGACTTGGATGCAGTTGAAGATTGGCTTAAAAGCCAAGGTGTAGCTTTAATAAAGAAAACTAATGTAGGGATTTGGGTAGAGATATCTGATGATTACAAAGAAGCTATTAAAAATAAGATTCAGTATGATAAACCTGAAAACAAAGTTCTTTCAAAAGATGAAAGATATAATCACATTTTACTGAAGTTATTTAGAACAGTAAATCCAACTACGGCGGATTATTTGTCAGACATGTTGGGCGTTAGCAGAACAACAGTTATGAAGGATTTAAAATATATTGGAAAAGAATTGAAGAAATATGATATAACTCTAAAAAGCAAGCAAAGAGTAGGTTACATGATAACAGGAAATGAAAAGAATATAAGAAAGTTTATTGCCGATATTTTTTTACAGTCCTTAAACAGACAGGAGCTATTAGAAATTATAAAGGTAGTCGGAAATAACCAGAAACTAAGTGAAGTATCCTTTGATATTGATGCTTTAAAGGGATTGTCATCAAGAATAGATATAAACGATATTAAGAGGGCAGTAAAATCAGGAAGGAAAATGTGTGATTTTTGGATTCCCGATAGCTCCTATATATCACTTTTAGTTCATATAACAATAGCTGTTGATAGATTATTTAAAGATCAAAATATTGAATTGTCCTGTGAAAGAATTGCATCTGTAAAAGAACAGAAAGAATATATGATCGCTTCGGAAATAGGAAAATCTCTATCAGAAATATTCGATATTAAAGTGCCGGATGCTGAGATAGCTAATATAACGATTCACTTGATTTCTTCAAATTTAAAGCTTAAGTATTTATACAATGAAGATTTGTTTCAAATTAAAAACAGCTTGGATGAAACCATAGAGGATATGATCAGAGAGATAAAGGAGCATATTACATTAAATGATTATAATATAGGCAAACTCAAGTCCGATTTACTATCCCATCTTAAGCTGACCCTCAAAAAATATGAATTAAGCATTATTCCGGAAAATCCTCTAATTAATGAAATAAAGGCAAATTACAGTGAATCTTTTGAACTAGCAAAAAAAATGGCAGCTGTATTTTCAGAAAAAATGAGTATAGAGCTGCCGGAAAGTGAAGTGGGATATATAGCTTTACACTTGGCTGCACAGTTAGAAGTAGCAAAGTCCAGAATTAATAAAAAAGCTCTGGTTGTTTGTACAACCGGGAGAGGATCCGCTAAAATACTTGCAACCAAGCTGGAAAATAATATTCCTGAACTGGAAATAAAGGATACGATTTCTGTGTTTGAATTGGAAGATAAGGAATATCTGCTGGATGATGTTGACGTAGTTATAAGTACAATCAACATAAAAACCATGTATAAGCCTGTTATAAAGGTAAGCCCCCTAATATCCAACGCTGAAATAAATAATATAAAGGACTTTATATACCAAGGAAAGATTGAAATTTATAATAGGGAAAGTGAACATAAGGATTATATGCTGGAGTCAATAATGAATGTTGTTGATAAATATATTGCTATGGAGGATAAGCTTAAGCTAAGAACTGAGCTTGGATATATAACTGACTTCTTTATAAATAGTTCAAATAAAGTGTCTATGGAGTCAGGCATAACGGAAAGCTTTTCTAGAAATATCGCGATGATATTAGTGGACATAGGAACAATGATAAGTGAAATTATTAGTGAAGGGAATATAAGTTATAACTTATCAACTCTATGGGGAATTGTAGTTCACGTGGTTATGGCAGTTCCAAGATGGGAAACCGGTGAATTTAATAGAGAAATCAATATAAATAAGTATAGAGATGATAATAGGGAACTATTTGATATTGTAAGGAAAACCCTAAACTTAATTGGTGGAAAATATGATCTCAGTATTCCAGATAATGAAGTAGTAGCTATACTTAGATATTTAATATAAGAGAGGTGAGAAAATGGAAGGCTGTTTACTAATAAAAGGTGGTATTCTTTTAGATATTGAAACTGGATTAGATTATATAAAGAAAGATATATATATTGAGGATGGAACTATAAAGGATATTGAAGATAGTATAGAGCCTCGGAGTAACTATGATGTATTGGATTTAGATGGTGAAATTGTATCTCCAGGGTTTATTGATATCCATACCCATGTATATAATGGTGCTGAATTAAGTATAGACCCGGATATTGTTGGTGTTAAAACAGGGGTTACTACATTATTTGATGCGGGAAGCTCTGGGGCAAAGAATTTCAAGGACTTTTATGAAGGAACTATTAAAAAAAGTAACACAGGAGTTATTTCCCTATTAAATATTGCTTATTCAGGATTAGAGCAGCTTAGATATGAGATAGCCGATCTTAAAAATATCAATACTGAGGCCACGAAGGATGTGGTGAAAGAAAATAGAGAATACATAAAGGGCATCAAGGCCAGGGCAAGTGCAACAGCCGTTGGAGACTTAGGAATGAAACCTTTAGAAATAGCAAAACAGGTAGCATCGGATTTAAATGTGCCTTTAGTAGTCCATATTGGGAATTATCCACCTAAAATTGAAGATGTATTAAGTCTCATGGATAAAGGAGATGTAATAACCCATTGTTTCCATGGAAAACCTAATGGGCTCCTTAATGAAAATGGAGATATTAGAGATGAAACTTTGTCTGCATTAAAAAGGGGGGTACTATTTGATATAGGTCATGGAACTTCAAGCTTTAACTTTAACACTGCAGAAAAGGCAATAGCTAAAGGATTTTATCCTCAGATTATTAGTACGGATATATATAAGCAAAATTATAAAGGACCTGTTTATAGCCTGCCGGTTACTATAAACAAAATGATGGCCCTTGGGATCTCCTTAAAAGACTGTATAAGCAGGGTAACTACTGTGCCGGCTAATACCTTTAAACTAAATAAGATTGGCATGTTAAAGAAAGGACACAAGGCAGATATAACAATATTTAAAGCTAATAATTCTTCCATTGAACTAGAAGATTCAGAGAGAAACTGTAGAAAGACTAATACGCATATAAAAGTAACATATGTAGTTAAAGATGGAGAATTAAATAAACTCTAAGAGATTATTTTTGGGGGAATATTATGGAGACACTAAATAATTTAAAGATAAAACTGAATATAAAAAATGAAGACTTTGATGAAATAGTAATTGAAATCAAGAAGATAGATATAAAGCTTAAGGAGGAAAATATTGTACTAAACGAACAATTTGAAATTGGATTGTATTCCCACATGTTTAGTTTTATTAAGAGATTAAAAAATAATGAAAAAGTTATGGCAATCAGTGATGAGATACTATCACAATTGGATGAGGAATCAATTGAATTATCAAAATCTATTTTGAAGCCCTTATTTAGTATGTATGATGTTCCTATAGATATGTCAGAGGTTGCACTGGTAGCAATTCATATACAAACTGTAAAGGAAAATTGTATGGAAGGGAGGGAGATAGATGGGTGATCAAATAGTGGTTGTAATAGGAGATAGGCTAGGGAAGGGTCAAAAAGTTGCAAAAGGAGTTGAATCAGCCGGTGGTAAAGCTATAGTAATTCCAGGAATGGCAGCAGATATGAAGCTAGGGGATGTTATGAATGAAGAAAATGCAGATATTGGCCTTAGCTTTTGTGGGAGTGGTGGAGCAGGGGCACTAATGGCTGCAAATAAATATGGATATAAAGCAAAGCACCACTTACGTTCAGTTGATGCAGGGATTACAGCATTAAAAGAGGGAGCAAAAGTATTGGGATTCGGATTTTTAGATAGTGAAGAACTAGGTAGAAGAATTGTAGAAGATTATATAAGACTCCATAAGAAAGGATAATTCTTATGACAGAAAGACAGTGTATGGAAACTATTAAAAGGGAATTTATAATTGAATCATCGGGGAGATCAAAAGAAGAAGCTATAGGAAGCATATTTGAGAAACTCAGAAAACAAACATATTATGAAATAGAAGGAACTGTTTTACACATGGAACCCTTAGAAGTTTACAATGTATCGGAGCATAAGAAAGAACACACAGAAAAGTTTCTATGGCTTTTTATGCCACGCAACAAAGCTGAGTATACATTAAAGCTTAAGATAATTGTGTTAATTAAATATATTCCAAATTAATAAAAAAGGGGTTGAGAACATTGCTAGTAATTATAATTAAGTCACTAATAATTGGAGCCCTGGGTGGTGCGGCTATAGCTGCCGGTGCCGCTAGAATGTTCCACGCACCACAGGTGCAGTCAATGGGAGCCTTTAGAACACTTGGAGAATTAAATGCATGTAAAGGCGATTCTGTAACTCATTTTTCATTTGGCCTGGGATTTTTCTTTAACGCTGCAGCTTCCGTTGTGGCGGCTGGGGCATTGACCCAGGATGTACTACATAGGGTTGTACCAAACTGGGCAGCCGGATCATTACTATTAAAGAACAAAAAGGTAGAAGAAACTATGCATGATCCGGCAAAAATGGTATTTGCCGGTGCATTATCAGGTGCTTTAGTAGTTGTATTCTTAAATACATTGGCTTCAATAATTCCGGAATCCATGTCAGTTATTGCAAAGAACATATTAGGGCCTGCAGCTGGTTTAATGATTAACCCAGTCATGCCTATCATATTCTGGTTAGCAGCTTTAGATGCCGGTAAGATTACAGGTATATGGGGTACAATGCTAGGTGGATTAGCCCATATGATAATGGGTAATGCAGTTCCTGGCATAGTATTAGGTATACTTATAGGTCAATCAATCGAAGAAAATGGTTACACCAAGTCAACAAATATAATGATAGCAATCGTTACAATACTATTTATAATTATTGCATACTTTAGAGATTTCTTTGATAAGATAATCACATTATTCTAAGGGGGAGGAAGAATATGGATAACGTAAAAATCAGTAATAGAGGTTTCATGGATAAATTAGGAGAAGTACTTCTAAAAGCATACACATTCCCAATTTTAGTTGCATTAGCATCTGCTGCAATATTTGCTGGAACACATATGTATGTAACCCATCATGTGGGAGCTTTTAACGAGATATTTGTTGTACAGATGTTAGATGAAGGATTAGTCGGAGGAGACTATGCTGCAGCAGCAGGATTTGCGGCAGGGTTTCTAATTGCTAGAATTCTAGAAGGTCCGCTTGTAGGAGTACTTGATATTGGTGGCTCCCTAATGACCGGTGTTGGCATTGGTATTCCTGCTCTTATGTTGGCATCAGGAGTAAGAGCACCAATAGATAGTTTCCTCTTATCCTTAATAACAGGTGCAGGGATAGGCTTAGTTATTGGTGGAGTTATTATATTAGTAAGAAAACTTATGCCCAAGGGTATGGCATCATCAGGAACAAATATTATGATGGGTGCAGGCAATGCCACTGGTAGATATCTTGGTCCGCTGATTATAATCTCTGCTATACAATATTGTATCCCTGCAGGAGTTGGAGCCTTTATAGGAGCAGCAATATTCTATAAACTTGATAAACCGATAGCAGGTGGAGCAATCTTAGGAGCCATGATACTTGCAAGCATCTTTCCTGTAGTAGGATAGTTCAAAAGAGAAGAATTTGGAAGATGTCTTCCTAATTCTTCTCTTTATTTAAGGAGGTATGGGAATGAATATATATGAAAAAATAGGCCTAAGAAAGGTAATTAATGCTAGTGGGAAAATGACTGCATTAGGTGTATCAACAATAAAAGAAAGTGTTGGAGATTACATGAAGGAAGCTGCCAGGAGCTATGTTAAAACAGATGCTTTAATAGAGAAGGCTGGAGAGATTCTATCAAAATATACCGGTGGAGAAGATTCATGTGTTACCCTGGGAGCATCAGCAGGAATTGCTATATCTGTGGCAGCCTGCATATCGGGGGATGATATTGCTAAAATTGAAAAACTTCCAATAAGTGAGGATTTAAAAAATGAAGTGATTATTCAAAAAGGTCATACAGTAAACTTTGGAGCACCGGTAACTCAAATGATAAGGCTAGGAGGCGGTGTACCTATTGAAGTTGGACAGTCCAATAAAGTGGATTCATATCATGTAGAAGAGGCAATAAATGAAAAGACAGCTGCCCTTATATATATAAAATCCCATCATTCAGTTCAAAAAGGAATGATGACAATAGAAGATATGGTTAATATATCAAGAAAATATGATATCCCATTAATTATTGATGCTGCTGCAGAAGAAGACTTAAGAAAATATATCTCTCTAGGGGCAGACTTGGTAATATATAGCGGTGGAAAGGCAATTGAAGGTCCCACATCAGGATTTATTACCGGCAGAAAGAATTTAATAAAATGCTGCCGCATGCAGTATAAGGGAATAGGAAGGGCCATGAAGGTAGGAAAAGAGAACATAATGGGCTTACTAAAGGCTATAGAGTTATATGATGAAAATGATAATTCAAAAGAAGTTGCAAATCAAAGAGAAGCCATGAAATGGTTATCGGATGAATTGAATAAAATAGAAGGTATAAAGGCATCAATAGTTCAGGATGAGGCTGGAAGAGAAATATATAGAGCACAGATTAAGGTTGAAAGAGAAGTGCTGGGAGTTGATGCTTATCACGTTATAGGAAAGCTTGAGGAAGGAAATCCGGCCATTTATACTAGAAATCACTATGCGAATATAGGAATCATTAATGTTGACCCAAGGCCTCTTGGAAGAGGAGAAGAAAGAGTCATATTTGAGAGAATAGAGGAAATAGTTAAGGATATTAATTAGGGGGTAATACTATGGGACTAGATAAATTTAATTTTTATAATAACAGGGTAGCAGTAAATTTATTAGCAAAAAACTTAGAAAACGCTAAGGAAGTAGCTAAGGTTCTGGATAATAATGTTATAATTGGCATACTGTCTAAGGATTTTTCCACTGTAGAGGAGGGAGTGGCTTATGTTAACACTTGGAAAAATGACATTTCAGCCATATCTATAGGACTGGGAGATGGGGATCCCAATCAGTGGAAGATGGCGGCTCAGATAGCTGCAGCGACTGACCCTGGTCATGTTAATCAAGTATTTACCAGTGCAGGTTATACAGCTGGGCTTTTAGAAGGGAATAATTGCACTAATACAATTGTTAATGCTTTAATAAGTCCAACTGGAGAGGTTGGAAAGGTTAAGATCTCAACAGGACCAATCAGCTCTGAAGGAGAAGAAGCTATTATATGTGTGGATACTGCTCTTAAGATGTTAAAAGATGTTGGGGTTAGTTCAATTAAATTTTTTCACATTAAGGGTAATAAGCACTTAGATGAACTAGCCGAGGTGGCAAGGGCATGTGCTAGAGTAGGAGTTCCTATTATAGAACCAACAGGTGGAATAACTGTCGACAATATTTTCGAGATAGTTAAGGTGTGTATAGATGCAGGGTGTGAAAAGATAATCCCCCATGTCTATAGTTCTGCTATTGACAAAAAAACCGGCCTTACTGATCCTAAGATAGTAAATTCGATATATGATGAAATTAAGAAAGCTTTTGAATAGAGGTGATCAAGTGTCCTCTTATAAATTAGTAGCTTTAGATATGGATGGAACCCTCCTGGATGACAATTTAAAAATATCTGCCAGGAATAAAGAGAAGATACTCCGGCTAGTAAAAGAAGGAATCCATGTGGTTCTAGCAACTGCTAGAACATTTAAAGCTGCAAGTTACTACGCAAAGGAACTTGGTTTAGATATTCCTATAATTACTTATAATGGCTCACTGATTAAAGAAGTTATTACGGGAAAAGTTATTTACTCAAAACAGATTATAAATAGTGCTGCTAAGGAAATATTGACTATTGGAGAAAAGCTGAATGTTTATACTAAGGTGTATATTAACGACGTCCTTTATGTTGAAGGGGAAGCAGAAGAAGCAGTATCCTTTTCACAAAAACATAGGATAAGCTATAAGGTCATAGGAAAATTAAGTGAAAATATTAATGATGATCCCTATATGATAGTATTTAAGGATCATAAAGAGAAGATTAATAAAGCGATAGAGTATCTTAATAATTCTATAAGCTTACCGATATCCTTCACTTTATCTACTCTTAATTCCCTTGAAGTTATGGATAAAGGAGTATCAAAAGCAACAGCTTTAGAGTGCCTGACCAATGAATTAGGTATAGACAGAAATGAAGTTATTGCTATAGGTAACAGTCTTAATGACTATGAGATGATATCATGGGCTGGGTTAGGTGTAGCTATGAAAAATTCGGATAAACAATTGCTGGATAAATGGGACATTATCTCACAGTATGATAACAATAAGGATGGTATTTCTCATGTATTAGATAAATACTGCCTATATTAAAACTATAAAAGAATATGAAGTATATACCGACTAATATATGTTCTTTATATGGGATGATGGCTATAAAAGGGAGGAATTGATTGTGCATAAGATAAAGGTTGAAGTTATAAATGAAACAGGGTTACATGCAAGGCCAGCCAGCGTTTTTCTAAAAGAAGCTTTAAAATACAAATCAGATATAACAGTTATAAAAGATAGCAAAGAGTATAACGGGAAAAGTATAATAAACATTCTTAGAATGGGAGCTTCAAAGGGAGATATGCTAACACTATCTATATTGGGAGAGGATGAAGAAAAAGCTGCCAAGGTATTAAAAGAAATGTTTGCCAATGGATTTGGAGAGTAGGAGTGCTTGACTAATATGCACCTCTTCTGAATTATTGCACAAAAAGCCGGGATTATTCCCGGCTTTTTGTGCTTTATTCAGATATTATTTACTGGATTACAACACTGTTGCTCTCTTCAAGGAATACTTCTCATATTCTTTATTTATGGTAATTTTTTCAATAATTTCTACTAAACGATACACCTCTTCGTAAGAAACATATAACGCAACAGGAGCCAGACGAACAACATTGGGCTCGCGATAATCAGGGATCACTTTATTATCGCGTAATGCAAGACTAATACGATAAGCTTCATCGTGTTCCAAGCAAACGTGTCCTCCACGACGATGATCTTCGCGAGGATTACCTATTGAATATCCGTGCTCAGATAATTTGCTGTCAATTAAATGCATTAAATATGCAGTAATGTGAAGAGATTTATCACGTATGCTTTGTATCCCAATTTCATTAAAGATATTTAAAGATCCATACAATGGCGCCATTGAAAACATATTGTGAGTTCCTAGCAACCATCCGTTTGCATCCTTGTCTTGATCAAAATCATGGCTCATCAGAAATTGACTTTCATCTTTGTTTCCGAACCATCCTTTAAAGCCGGCACTCTTACCAAAGTGCTTCTTATTTATATACATACCGGCAGTTGCTCCAGGTCCTGCATTTAGATACTTGTATGAACACCACACTGCAAAGTCGGGATCAATTTTTTTAAAGTCATGATTCACAGATCCAATTGAATGGGCTAAATCCCAGCCAATAATAATTCCACGTTTATGAGCCTCTCTAGTAATCAACTCCATATCTAAAAGCTGTGCACTGCGATATAGAACTGATGGTAACAGAATTAACGCAACATCAGCATCCATTTTAGAAATAATATCTTCTTCGGAAATTGTACGCCCATCTTTACTTTTTATTTCAATTAATACATCTTCAGCCTTATAGCCTTTTAGCTCAATAATACTCTTGGTTGCATAAATATCTGTAGGAAAATTCAATTCATCAACAATAATTTTATGTCTCTCTTTTGTAGGGTTATAGAAAGTAGCCAGTCCCTGATGAATATTTGTAGTAATGCTTCCCATTACAATAATTTCATCTGCATCTGCATTAATTAAGTTTTTTAATTTCTGCGCAATATTTTTAGAGAAGTTGAAGTAATATCCATTTTCTATACCCCAGATTTTGATTGCTTCTTTACGCCAAGCATTAAACAAATTCAATAAAGACTCTTCAGCATCCTTAGAGCTTAATCCCAGAGAGTTTCCATCCATGTAGATTTCATCTTCATTCAGGTAAAAGCGTTCTCTCACATGATGAAGTTTATCTAATTTGTCCAATTGCTTAGCAAATTCCAATCCATCCTTAAATTCATACCCCATAGAATACTCCTCCTTAAATACCCCTATTTATATATAATACTAACATATATTATTGTACCCGGTACACATTTTCAAAGCCATATGATTTCATGAAAAAACGATTTATTGTATAGTGTCAAGAAGTGCGGCCAGGTACCCGGTGCTTCCGGAGGAAAATGAAGAAAGTAAGATATTTAAATTATTATTAATACATGTTATACTTGTTGTAAATTTTATAATAAAAGGTTGTGGCAGCATACAATGAAATTTATTAAGCGAAACTTGCAGCTTATTGCTGTTAGTGTGGGGCATTTTAGTAATGATTTTTATATGAATCTCATTCCGCCAATACTCTTTGCTTTCAGTAGTGAACTTGGACTGACTTTAGCACAACAATCCGTGATAGCATTTGTTATAACTACTGGCGGTACTTTACTGCAACCTGTTGTTGGATATATGCTGGACAAGGTTGGTAAAAGCTCATATCTTATCATCGGTATCTTATGGATAAGCATTGGGATGAGCGTCACGGGACTTATTACTAATTATTACCTGTTGATAGCGGTTTCTGGAATATCAGCAATTGCTTCTGCAATTTATCATCCGCTAGGATCATCGATTGCCGCAAATCTATCCTCGGTATCAAGAGGGAAGTCTTTATCCGTTTTTATGACAATCGGAGGCTTTGCAGCTACATTTACTCCAATGGTGTCAATACCTGTTGTTAACAGCTTTGGACTGAGACCTCTTGTATTCTTTGCAATTCCAGGATTATTGACAGCCCTTTTTTTAAAGTCAGTGAATGTTGATAAAATTGAATGTAAAACAAACACTGAAACAGAAAAGAAACAAGAGCCGGCAATTGAAAAGGGCAAAGTGGCATGGTTATCACTGGTCGTACTGATTTCAGTGATAAGAGTTGCCGTATCAAGCCTTATAGTAGTTTTTGGAGTACAGCTGATGCTTGCAAAGGGTGTTAGTGTAATTACTGCCGGAGTTATTTTATCGATCCATATGTTCCTCCGGTCCATAGGAACTTTAACAGGTGGTTTAATATCAGATGAGCTTGGGGAAAAACGGGTAATGATATTTTTTAATACTATTCTACTGCTTGTATATGGAGTGACAATGTTTACAAGCGGATTTATCACTGCCATTGGAACTGTTATTCTGGGATATGTATTACATGCAACAGCAACAGCCAATATCACCATAACCCATAATATTCTGCCTGAAAATCTAAATCTGGGTACGGGTATGATTATGGGATTGTCAAATACAATTGCAGGTCTTATTGTACTTATATTTGGTAAATATGCAGATGTTTTCGGATTGATACATATGGCCAAGATTTCTACTATTATAGTCGCTGCCGCCGCTTTGATCAGTTTTTTCATACCTATGAAGTATGTGAAATCAAAGAATTACGTTGCCGGTGAAAGAGCTGAAACATTTTAATGTCAGGTACGCAGGTTACTAGGTTATTAAGCTATTTAATAATCTAATAACCTTTGCATCTGACACTGGTACTATTTAATCTGGCTGGGATGTTTCTTAAAAAAGTCTATTCTCGGCTCAAGGAATTTAAGCTTGTGCTCATCCGGATTGATCATAAAGGCATATACCGGGTCGAAAATTTTGTCCCAGCTCCAGAAATCTTCTCCGAGGCCAAGGTATTCAAGCACCATTTTCGTTCCTGCAGGTGCTATGGGGTGCATAAGAACTACTGCTGTTCTGACCATATGGAATGCATCGATCAATACCTGTCTGTGGAACTTCATATCGTTACTGGCTTCTGCTTCCCTGATATTTTTGGACCAGTACTTATTTATACTGCGGATGTAAGTATCCATAAGGTTCATTACCTGGTGGAAATCACATTTATGCAGCAGCTTTTCAAATTCAAGGATGGTATTGTGAGACTCTGTAAGTATTTCGCTGCTGATATCCCCAACAGGGATTTTTCCATAGTAGTATTTTTGCGTTGTATAAAAGCAGGAGCGGACAGCCCTGTTAAGCGCGTTTGACAGTAGGTTTCCCTCTTTCAGCACCGGATCGCCATCCTTTTCACTAGCCATGGGATTTAATGGTTTGGGCTGAAACCCGACACTTCGGATTCCTAATCCAAGCCCCAGAAAATGAGCCCGCAATTGCTCAGAGGTATAGTAATTGAGCAGATCAGCCGCCATGGGTGGTTTAATTTGACCGCTGCTGCTGGCTTTCTTATCCAGGAAAAGGATATGGCTGTTAACAATTAGTTCCGGCAGCTGCAGCTCACCCTCCGGTGGATCTGCCGAAGGGGTTCCGCCCTGCATTCCCATAAACATAGCCATCTCCGCAGGTCCATAGAAGTAGATATTGTCTTCACCCATAAATTGATACACCTTCGAATCCTTGGAACACCACCAGTCCCTCCATGTGTCTCCATCCTTCCTCCGCAGCTCAAGACAGGCCTTTGTAAATGAAATCGGAGCCCAAAGGGATTCCGGCCATACCCATACCGTCAAATCCTCTGTCCCCTCAAGGGTCGGTGCCGGGACTCCCCATTCGATATTTCCGGTCAGTCTGAAAGGTACCAATGTTTTGCCGGTACGGTATCTTATGGAATTTGCAGCAAGTATTGTGCACGCTTTCTCTCTTTTTTCCAGACTATCGAAAACCAAAAGAACTGAGGATTTTTTCTCTACATCACGCAGTGTATATTCCGGGATGCTATCGAGGGCATTTACCAAATACAACTGGTCTCTTTTTATATATATTGCCGGAGGCTCCAGAAACTCCAGAATGCTTTTACGTACAAAATGCCTGGAAACGGGATGCTCTTTCAGTTCTTCCACCCATTTTGTCAACAGTTCGTGAAAGCTATCAAGCTTTAAGTACCAGTTTGTAACATCTCTCATTTCTGGCTGCTTACATGTGAGAGTGCTCTTGGGGCTAATAAGCTCAGTAGGCATATATTGATGGCCTAAGGAGCACTCATCTGCGTAGCCTCTTTCTGAAGTACAGCCTGCTATGGGGCATTGGCCTACAACCTGACGCCCGTTGAGGAATACTTCAAGCTCGGTATCGTAAAATTGCGACGTGGTCAATTTAACGAGGTGGCCCTTTGAGTATAATTCTCTTATGAAGTCTGAAGAAACCTCTCGATGTATTGCAGCAGCCGGTCCGAAGCTGGAAGCAGCATAAAGGTCGATACCGACATGGTATGAATCTAAAACCTCTTTCTGCTTATTATGGTTAAGTTGAACAAACTCATCTATAGTGCCTTGGAACAAACCATTACCGGTCAACTGCCGGTAATATTCGAATATCGGTGAACCGTAGCAATCGGTCCCAGAAACAAAAATCACATTTTCTTTTCCTATGCGGTCTCTTAAAAAGCGGGCAAAGGTA
Source organism: Clostridia bacterium BRH_c25 (assembly GCA_001515955.1). Next base: position 21,607 of record LOES01000257.1, read on the forward strand.
TCAGCATGAATAAAAACTCCACCTATATGCCCAAGGTGCAGCTCTTTGTTGCCATAAGGCATTCCGGCCGTCACAACAGCGCGTTTGGGGAATATGGGCCTGTTTTCTGTCATGATTATCATCCTTTCAATATCGTATTTATCAAATCTGTCTAAAAGATTGCATTAAAAAAGCTCTCACCTCCAGGAATACTTCCTGGGGACGAGAGCTTTTGCTTCGTGGTACCACCCCGGTTTACCGTTGTCTTGCGGCAAAGGTCTTGTCCAGTACGTCACATGAAATGTGAGTATACTATAGCACGGTAACGGGTGCAGCCGTTGCAGCCTACTAATGATTTCGGTGCAATGCTCCAAGGCCTGTTCAGCTAATTCTGCAGCTCCCATTCTCATCAACCAGGGTTTTCTGTAAATGAAGAAATTTAGCTTACTATCCCTTTTCACAG